>JAUZEM010000336.1 GCA_030839005.1 Actinomycetota bacterium
GTTCCAGAAGTACGTCGTCGAGTCGGGTGCGTACATCCGTGAGCACTTCTTCGGGCCCGATCCCCGCCTGCGCAAGATGGTCGAGCACCTGAGCGACGACGATCTGCGCAAGCTCCCGCGAGGAGGGCACGACTACCGCAAGCTCTACGCGGCCTACAAGACGACGGTCGAGAACGAGGGCGCGCCGAGTGCCATCCTCGCCAAGACCGTGAAGGGCTGGACGCTCGGCACCGACTTCGAGGCCCGCAACTCCACGCACCAGATCAAGAAGATGACGATCGCCGAACGCAAGCAGTTCCGCGACCGCCTCTATCTCGATCTCACCGACAAGCAGCTCGAGGACGACCTCCCGCCCTACTACCACCCCGGTCCCGACTCGCCGGAGTACACGTACCTCATGGAACGGCGGCGCGCGCTCGACGGCTTCCTGCCCGAGCGGGTCGACCGCTCGAAGAAGGTCGTCGTGATGCCCAAGCCCGAGGTGATCGCGCCCTTGCTCGCCGGCACCGGCGAGAAGGTGCAGGCGTCGACCACCACCGCGTTCACGCGACTGTTGAAGTTGCTGTTGAAGGAGCCCGAGTGGGGCGCGCGCGTCGTGCCGATCATTCCCGACGAGGCCCGTACCTTCGGTATGGACGGTCTCTTCAGCGACTTCAAGATCTACGCGCCGTTCGGTCAGCAGTACGACCCGGTCGACGCCGGGCTCCTCCTCTCGTACCGCGAGGCGAGCGACGGCCGCATTCTCATGGAGGGCATCACCGAGGCCGGAGCCATGGCCTCGTTCACGGCCGCGGGCACCGCGTACTCCACGTGGGGCTACCCGATGATCCCGTTCTTCACCTTCTATTCGATGTTCGGGTTCCAGCGCGTCGGCGACATGATCTGGTCGCTCGGCGATCAACGTGGTCGCGGCTTCCTGCTCGGCGCGACGGCGGGACGCACGACGTTGTCGGGCGAGGGGCTGCAACACTGCGACGGGCAGTCGCAGATGTACGCGCTCGCGTATCCGAACTGCCGCGCGTACGACCCCGCGTTCGCGTACGAGATGGGCGTGTTGGTGCGTGACGGGATCCGGCGCATGTACGGGCCCGAGCCCGAGGACTGCTTCTACTACCTGACCCTCTACAACGAGAACTACGTGCAGCCCGCGATGCCCGAGGGGGTCGAGGACGCAATCGTGCGGGGCATGTACCTGCTCCAGCCCGCCGCGGGTGAGCACACCCATCGGGCGCAGATCCTCGCCAGCGGACCGATGGTGCTGCAGGCGCTGGAGGCCCAGGAGATCCTCGCCGAGCACTACGACGTCGCGGCCGACGTGTGGAGCGTCCCGGGCTGGAAGCAGCTCCGTGACGACGCGCTCGAGTGCGAGCGGTGGAACCGCCTGCACCCGGCCGAGCCTCCGCGCACGCCCTATGTCACCGAGTCGCTCACCGACGCGGCGGGCCCGATCGTCGCCGTTTCCGACTGGGTGCGCGCCGTCCCGGATTCAGTGGCGCGCTTCGTGCCCCAGCCCTACGTGGTGCTGGGTACCGACGGCTACGGGTTCTCGGACGTGCGCTCCGCGCTCCGGCGTCACTTCGAGGTGGACGCCGCCCACGTGGTGGTGGGAGTACTCGACGGCCTGGCCCAGATGGGCGAGGTCAAAGCCGAGACGGTGGCCGAGGCGATCGAGCGATTCGCGATCGACGCCGAGGCGCCCGATCCCCGTACCGCCTGAGACCTCTACGGCCTGAGCCCGATGCCGCCTGAACAGGGCGGCTCGCGCTAGGGGCTGTCGAGCTTGTGGTCCGGGTCCCAGTCTTCCTCTTCGTCTTCGAACTCGTCGTCGAAGTCGTCGTCGCTGTCCGCCTCGTCGCCGTCCGCCTTCTCGCTGAGATCCGCGAGCGTGCCGGAACCTTCCCGGAACAGCCCGTCGTCGAACCCCTGCTTCAGCTGACGCGCCTCGCGGAAGCGGCGTGCTCGTCCTTTTCTGGGCACGTCGTCACCTGCCTCGAAGTCGTAACGCCATTATGCCGTACTGCTGCGGTCGGGGTCGCGCCGGGCGCGAAAGGGCTGGTGGCCAAACCGGTCGAGATGGACGACATTGCCGGTGGGTGTCGTCGGGGTGTCCGAATTGCCGCGCGCCGCGGGGCCTCGCGCGCCGGGATTCTGGTCTGGGGGATTCTGGTCTGGGGGATTCTGGGCCGCGGGATCGCGCGGCCATCCCAGGGCGACCACGGACACCGGGGTGACGCTTCTCGGCAGCCCGAGGGTCCGCCGTGCTTCCCACACCGACCACAGGGGCAGCGTCGTCGCCGACGCGCCCAGGCCCCGCGCCTGAGCCGCGAGCAGGAGATTCTGCACCGCCGGGAACGCGGCGCCGTAGAACGCCGCCGCGCCGATGGCCGGGAAGAGCGGCCGGCGGCCCCGCAGACACGTGACCACGAGCACGGGGACGTCCTCGAAGTGGTCCGACTCCCACTGGCGGTCTTCGAGCAGCGCGTCTTCGCTCCAGCGGCTGCGCAGGATGCGCTTGTAGATCGACCAGCCCTGGCGGTAGCTGCGCGCGAGTTGGTGGCGGACATCTGGGTCGCGGACAACCACGAACTCCCGTCGTTGCGGGCGACTCGTAGGTGCCCGGGCGGCGAGGTCGAGGACGGCGAGCACGGTATCGTCGTCGATCGGATCGTGACGGAGTCGCCGGTGCGTGGCCTGGCTGCGCATGAGCCCGGCGATCTGCTCAAAGGTGGTCACTACACGGCTCCCTCGGCTTCGCCCCGGGGGCTCGCTCGTCCGCACACTACGCGGCTCCCTCGGCTTCGCCCCGGGGGCTCGCTCGTCCGCACACTACGCGGCTCCTTCAGCACGGCTCGAGAGCTTGCGCCAAAGCGACGTGTAGTTGCGGTACTCGAGTCCGTCGGTGACGTAGCCGGCTCTGCGCAACTCGTCGTGAAGTCGGGGAAGGTGCGCCATCGGGACGCCGGCGTCGACGTGGTGTGCGAGGTGCCATCCGATGTGGAACGGCACGAGGAAGAAGCGCGAGACCGGCGACTGGCGCACCGAGTGGGTGGTGAGGCGCCGGTCCTTGGAACGCTGCATCCCGCCGTGCTCGGCGATCGAGCGCAGCCGGTTGATCACGCGCCAGACCGTGAGATACGGCGCGAGCCAGAGGACGAAATACACGAACGGATGGTGCAGCGCGACGCCGATCGCGATCAGTACCAGCTGGCAGGCGACGATCTTGCGCGCCTGCGCGTTCACGCTCGGATTCTCGGAACGGACCGCACCGAGCAGGCCCTTGAAGAGCTTCCAACCCGTGCGGCCCGTCGCGTCCCGCACGAGCTTGCGGCGCATCGAGTCGCGTGAGATCGGGTAGCCCCGGTAGAGGGGGATGTCCGGCTCGTCGGGGCCGAACTCCTCGCGGTGGTGCGCCATGTGCCCGCGCCGGTACGCATCGATCGGTGTGAACGACGGGAAGCCGAGCAGCCAGCGCCCCACGAAGTCGTTGAGCTTGCGGTCGCGGAACAAGAGACGATGCGCGGCCTCGTGCATCAGAGCCGCGAACTGCGCGTGGGCCCGGCCCATGAGCACGAACGCTGCGGCCCAGACGAGCCAGGTGTCCCAGAG
This sequence comes from Actinomycetota bacterium, assembly GCA_030839005.1. Taxonomy (GTDB): domain Bacteria; phylum Actinomycetota; class Acidimicrobiia; order IMCC26256; family PALSA-610; genus PALSA-610. Next base: position 3,607 of record JAUZEM010000336.1, read on the forward strand.
CCGCCAGTTCTCGAAGTGCACCGCGACCACGACGATCGCGATCGTCTGCGCGTACAGCGCCGCGACGGCGAGGGCGTTGCGTGCGTTCGGGATCCGGCGCAGCTGCTCGCGGAACTCGGGCGTCGGCCGGCCCGTCGGCCCGATCCGGTCGGTGGGGTGCAGCGCCTCGAGCAGGTCGGGCTCCGGGATCATCGTGGTGGTCACAACCTCACATTACACTCTCTCGACAGATGAATCGAGACCGTAATACCGAAGATCCTGATACCAGTGAGGCGGAGCCCCTGCTGGCCCGCCCACTCTCGGCTCGTTCCCTGGTCGCCAGCCTGTTGTTGCGCAGCCGGCCCGCCCGGATGCAGGGCGCCCGGCTGGTGCAGTGGTGCGGCCGGTTCGGGATCTCGGAAGGGACCACGCGCACCGCGTTGAGCCGGATGGTGGAGCGCGGCGAGCTGCGGACGTACGACGGGGTCTACGAATTGGCGGGCCGCGTGCAGGGCCGGCGGGGGAGTCAGGATTGGAGTCTCGACCCCGTGCTCGGGCAGTGGGACGGCAGTTGGCGGGCGGCGATCGTCGCCTCGGGATCGCGCTCGGCCGCCGACCGGACCAGCCTGCGCGATGCGATGCGGAGGCTGCGCCTCGGCCTGCTCCGTGAAGGAGTGTGGACGCGGCCCGACAACCTCCCGCGGGAGTCGGCCCCCGCCGACGCGTGGAACGCGGCCGACGCGCAGTGCTCGTGGTGGTCGGGGAGCCCGGACGACGATCCGGTCGGTGGGGTGCAGCGCCTCGAGCAGGTCGGGCTCCGGGATCATCGTGG
>JAUZEM010000350.1 GCA_030839005.1 Actinomycetota bacterium
GCGTACGGCCTCGGGACGCGCCTCGACATCCCGACCGACCAGGCCCGCGAGATCCTCGACGCGTACTTCGCCGCCTTCCCGAACATCGCCGCGTATATGACGGAGACCGTGCGCGAAGCGAGGGCGACCGGATATACGACGACCCTTTTCGGTCGCCGCCGTCAGCTGCCGGAGCTTGCGTCGGACAACTTCCGGATCAGGCAGATGGGCGAGCGCATGGCGCAGAACGCGCCGGTCCAGGGGAGCGCGGCCGACATCTTCAAGCTCGCGATGATCGACCTCGACCGCGCGCTCACCGCCGGCGGTCTCACGAGCCGGATGGTGCTCACCGTTCACGACGAGCTCGTGCTCGAGGTCCCGGTCGAGGAGCGCGAACACGTGACCGAGGTGGTGCGCGACACGATGGAGCACGTTACCGATCTCCGCGTCCCCCTCGTCGTCGACATCGGCTTCGGGACGACCTGGGCCGACGCCAAGTAGTGAGTTCGGAAGGGCTCTGGTTCAATCCGCTGGCCGCGTTCGTCGGACGCGCGTACCTGCGCAACGCGTTCACCAAGGGAACCGTCCAGGAGATCGACTTTCTCGTCGACGCGCTCGAGCTGCGCCCGGGGATGCGGGTGCTCGACGCGGGTTGTGGTCCCGGGCGGCACACGCTCGAGCTCGGCCGGCGGGGCATCGCCGTCGTCGGCGTCGACACCTCACCCGATTTCCTCGCGCTCGCCCGGGCCGAGGCCGGCGACCTGCCGGTCGAGTTCCACGAGGTCGACGTGCGGCAGCTGGCGTACGCCGACGCGTTCGACGCGGTCATCTGTCTGTGCCAGGGCGGGTTCGGCCTGCTCGGAGGCGGCGACGGCGAGCTCGGCGTCGTTGCTCGATACGCCGCGGCGCTGCGTCCCGGCGGCAGGCTCGCGCTCAGCGCGTTCTCGTCGTATTTCGTCGTGCGGCACCTCGAGCCGGACGAGCACTTCGACGCCGATGCCGGTGTCAACCACGAGCACGCCGTCGTGCGCGCCGCCGACGGACGTGAACGCACCTTCGACCTCTGGACGACGTGCTACACGCCCAGGGAGCTCCGGCTGATCGCGGCGCGTGCCGGCCTCGCCGTCGACGCTGTTTTCGGTGTGCAACCGGGCCGGTACGCGCGCGATCCGCCGTCGATCGACGTTCCCGAGCATCTTCTGCTCGCGCATCGGCCCGAATAGGGGAGTTTCGCCGTAGGCGGTCGGCCTGTACCCTTGTCAGGCCGCTCAAACGGAGCGGCGATGGGCGCGCGCGCAGGCAACGACGGCGCGGTTCGTCAGACCCGAACAAAGCAGGAATCAAGTGTTGGATCAGGAACCGGACGCGACTGCGCCGCCGACCGCCGCAGTCGCCGAGACCACCGCCGCCGAGCCCGACGTGGGCGCGGACGACACGGCGGCGGAAGACGCCGAATCCGAGATGGAGCAGAACATCGTCGTCGACGACCTCGGGGGCATGTCTCTCGAGGACGCGATCGACGCGACCATCGTGGCATTCGACGACGGCGATCTCGTGCACGGGAAGGTCGTGAAGATCGACTCGGACGAGGTGCTGCTCGACATCGGCTACAAGTCCGAAGGCGTCATCCCGAACAAAGAGCTCTCGATCCGCAACGACGTCGATCCGCACGAGGTCGTCTCGTTGGGCGAGGAGATCGAAGCGCTCGTCCTCCAGAAAGAGGACAAGGACGGTCGCCTGATCCTTTCGAAGAAGCGCGCGCAGTACGAGCGCGCGTGGGGCACGATCGAACAGAAGAAGGAAAACGAAGAAGTCGTGTCCGGTCCCGTCATCGAGGTCGTCAAGGGCGGTCTCATCATCGACATCGGGCTCCGCGGCTTCCTTCCCGCGTCGCTCGTCGACTTGCGCCGCGTGCGCGACCTGCACCCGTTCGTGGGGCGGGTTCTCGAATGCAAGATCATCGAGCTCGACAAGAACCGTAACAACGTCGTCTTGTCGCGCCGGGCGTACCTCGAGGAGACCCAGCGCGAGCAGCGCGACGAGTTCCTCACCAACCTGAAGCCGGGCGAGGTTCGCAAGGGTGTGGTGTCGTCGGTCGTCAATTTCGGTGCGTTCGTCGACCTCGGCGGCATGGACGGCCTGGTCCACGTCTCCGAGCTCTCGTGGAAGCACGTCGACCACCCGTCGTCGGTCGTGCAGGTCGGTGACGAGGTCACGGTCCAGGTGCTCGACGTCGACCTCTCGCGTGAGCGGATCTCCCTCTCGCTCAAGGCGACGCAGCAGGATCCGTGGCAGGAGTTCGCGACCGGCCACCAGGTCGGTGAGCTCGTGTACGGGCGAGTCACCAAGCTCGTCCCCTTCGGCGCGTTCGTACAGGTGGGCGAAGGTATCGAAGGCCTCGTACACATCTCCGAGATGGCCTCGCACCACGTGGAGGCGCCCGAGCAGGTGGTCACTCCCGGCGAGGAGCTGTGGGTGAAGATCATCGATATCGACCTCGAGCGCCGCCGCATCTCGTTGTCGATCAAGCAGGCCGCCGAAGGTGGAGAGGTCGCGGCCGAGTACCGCGAGTTCTATGGCGAGCACGCCTACGACGCGCAGGGCAACTACATCGGACCCGACTACACCGAAGGCGAAGAGGGCGCGGAGGGCGGCGCCGGTCCGGGCGCAGCGCCCTCGGTCGAAGCGGCGCCCGCGGAAGCAGCCGAAGCAGGGCCCGCGGAAGCGGCCGTCGCCGAGCCGGCACCTGCAAGCCCCGAGCCCGCGGCGGAGGCCCCTGCCGAGATCGCGGCCGAAACCGAGACCGAGGCCCCGCCCGCCTGACCGGCGCCGCAAACACGACAAGCCGTTCCTAGAATCCGCGCTCGATGCTGATGGTCGGGCTCACGGGCGGTATCGGCGCCGGGAAGTCGACCGTGGCGGCCATGCTCGCGGCGCGGGGCGCGGTGGTGATCGATGCCGACGCGATCGCCCGCGAGGTCGTCGAGACGGGGATGCCGGCGCTGGCCAAGCTCGTGGACCGGTTCGGGCCCGAGATCCTGCGCCCGGACGGCTCACTCGACCGGGCCGCGCTCGCCGCGGTCGCGTTCGTCGACGACGCTACCCGCAAGGAGCTCGAGGCCATCACGCATCCCGCGATCGGTGCGGAGTTCCTCCGGCGCGTGGCCGACGCGCCGGCCGATGCCGTGGTCGTGCACGACGTGCCGCTCCTCGTGGAATCGAGGCGAGGTTTCGAGTACGGCGCCGTGATCGTGGTGGAGGCGCCGCTCGAGGTGCGCCTCGACCGGCTCGAAGCACGGGGCGTGGCGCGTGACGACGCCCGCCGCCGCATCGGGCTGCAGGCCACCGACGAGGACCGCCGAAAGGTCGCGACCTGGGTAGTCGACAACTCCGGCGAGGTCGGCCATCTGGAGAAACAGGTCGGCGAGATCTGGAGCGAGCTCGAGCGCCGCGCCGCGGCGACGTAACCGTCTCACCGCGCCGGTACTCTCCCTCCGTGCCCGACCTCGAGCTCGTCACCGACCTCGCGCCCGCCGGCGATCAGCCCGAGGCGATCGCCGCGCTCTCCGAGGGACTCGAGCGGGGTGACCGGTTCCAGACATTGCTCGGCATCACCGGTTCGGGCAAGAGCTTCACGATCGCGAACGTGATCGCGAACGCGCAGCGCCCCACGCTCGTGCTCGCGCCGAACAAGTCGTTGGCGGCGCAGCTCGCCGCCGAATTCCGGGAGTTGTTCCCGAAGAACCGTGTCGAATACTTCGTCAGCTACTACGACTACTACCAGCCCGAGGCGTACCTCCCGACGACCGACACGTACATCGAGAAGGACAGCTCGATCAACGACGAGATCGACCGATTGCGCCACTCGGCCACGAGCGCGTTGCTCACCCGGCGCGACGTGATCATCGTCGCCTCGGTGTCGGCGATCTACGGCTTGGGATCACCGGAGCAGTACGGCAAGCAACTGCTGATGTTGAGCCCGGGAGACGAGCGCGACCAGCGGGAGATCCTGCGCCGGCTCGTCGAGCTGCAGTACGAGCGCAACGACTTCGCGTTCGCCCGCAACAAGTTCCGGGTGCGCGGCGACACGATCGAGGTCTTTCCCGCGTACGAGGAGCGGGCGGTCCGGATACAGCTCTTCGGTGACGAGGTAGAGCGCATCTGCAGCGTCGACCCGCTCACCGGAGAGATCGTCGAGGAGCTCGAGATGCTCGCGCTGTTCCCCGCGTCCCACTACGTCACCGACGAGGAGCGCCTCGCGCAGGCGATCGAGGGGATCCAGGCCGAGCTCGCAGAGCGTCTGGCCGAGCTCGAGAGCCAGAGCAAGCTGCTGGAGGCGCAACGGCTGCGGATGCGCACCAGCTACGACCTCGAGATGTTGCGCGAGGTCGGAAGTTGCTCCGGTGTCGAGAACTACTCGATGCATCTCGACGGTCGACAGCGCCACCAGCCTCCGTACACGCTGCTCGACTACTTTCCCGACGATTGGCTCTGCGTGGTCGACGAGTCGCACGTGGCGATCCCGCAGTTACACGGTCAGTTCGAGGGCGACCGGTCGCGCAAGGACACGCTGGTAGCGCACGGCTTCCGTCTGCCGTCGGCGATGGACAACCGGCCACTGCGCTTCGAGGAGTTCACCGAGCGCGTCAACCAGGTCGTGTTCATGTCGGCGACACCGAGTCCGTACGAGCGCGAGACGTCGACGCAGATCGTCGAGCAGGTCGTTCGCCCCACCGGACTCATCGATCCCGAGGTCATCGTGAAGCCGACCAAGGGTCAGATAGACGACCTCGTCGCGGAGATCCACGGTCGCACCGACGTCGATGCGCGCGTGCTCGTCACGACGCTCACCAAGAAGATGTCGGAGGACCTCACCGACTACTTGCTCGAGCTCGGAGTCCGGGTTCGCTACCTCCACTCCGAGATCGACACGCTCGAGCGCATCGAGATCTTGAGATCATTGCGACTCGGCGAGTTCGACGTCCTCGTCGGCATCAATCTTCTGCGGGAGGGTCTCGACCTTCCGGAGGTATCGCTCGTCGCGATCCTCGATGCCGACAAGGAAGGCTTCCTGCGATCCTCGACCTCGTTGATCCAGACGATCGGCCGGGCCGCGCGCAACGTCGACGGCCAGGTGATCATGTACGCCGATCAGATGACCGACTCGATGCGACACGCGATCTCCGAGACGATGCGGCGCCGCCAGAAGCAGCTCGCATACAACGAGGAGCACGGCATCGACCCGCAGACCGTGCGCAAGAAGGTCACCGACATCCTCGAGATGATCCGCATGCGCGACGACGGCGAAGGATCGGCCGCGACGGGTCGGGGCCGCGGGCGGGGTCGCGGCGGTCGCGGACGGGCGGCCGTGGCGGAACGGCTCGACCTGCCCCGCGACGAGCTGGGGCGTCTCATCCAGAGCCTCACCGACGAGATGCAGGATGCCGCCCGCGACCTGCGCTTCGAGGAGGCCGCGCGCCTGCGCGACGAGATTCACGAGCTCAAGCGAGAGCTTCGCGAGGTCAGTTGAGGCACGAACAGGTGTTCGACAGCCATCCGCCGACCGGGTAGCCTGGCCGCCGATGAGCGAGACGATCGTCGTCCGTGGCGCGCGCGAGCACAACCTGAGAAACGTCGACCTCGCGCTGCCCCGCGACCGGCTCATCGTATTCACCGGCCTCTCAGGATCCGGGAAGTCCTCGCTCGCGTTCGACACGATCTACGCAGAGGGCCAGCGCCGCTACGTCGAGTCGCTCTCGGCGTACGCGCGGCAGTTCCTCGGCCAGATGGACAAGCCCGACGTCGACTTCATCGAGGGTCTGTCGCCGGCCATCTCGATCGACCAGAAGTCCGCGTCGCGCAACCCTCGCTCGACCGTCGGAACGATTACCGAGATCTACGACTACCTGCGACTCCTCTACGCGCGTATCGGCGTACCGCACTGCCCGAACTGTGGCCGGCTGATCACGCGCCAGACGCCGCAGCAGATCGTCGACCGGGTGCTGCAGCTGAAGGAGGGTACGCGCTTCCAGGTGCTTGCTCCCGTGGTGCGCGGGCGCAAAGGCGAGTATCACGCCTTGCTCGACGAGCTCGCCGGCCAGGGGTTCACGCGAGCGCGCGTCGACGGTGAGCTCGTCGACCTGCCCGCGAAGTTGCAGCTCGAGCGCTACGAGCAGCACACGATCGAGGTCGTCGTCGACCGGCTCGTGCGCCGCCCGGGAATCGAACGCCGGCTCACCGATTCGCTCGAGACCGCGCTGAAGCTCGCGGAGGGCGTCGCCGAGGTCGAGATCGTCCACCAGGACGACGCGCAGGAGCCGGAGATCCTCACGTTCTCGGAGCACCTCGCGTGCACCCACTGCGGGCTGTCGTTTGAAGAGCTCGCGCCGCGGAACTTCTCGTTCAACTCGCCCTACGGCGCGTGCGAGGAGTGCGACGGGCTGGGCACGCGGTTCCAGGTCGATCCGGAGCTGGTCATCTCCGACGACGACCTCTCCATCGACGAAGGCGCGATCCAGCCCTGGTCGGGTTTCCGCGGCGAGTACTTCAAGCGGGTGCTCATCGCGGTGGGGGAGGAATACGGGTTCGACACGTCGACGCCGTGGAGGAAGCTCAAGGCCGCGGCCAAGAAGGTAATCCTGTACGGCGCGGCCACCAAGCAGGTCACCGTGCGGTACAAGAACCGCTATGGGCGTCAGCGTTCGTACTCGACGAAGTACGAAGGCGTGATCCCCTGGGTCGAGCGTCGCCATACCGAGTCGGAGTCCGATCGGGTGCGCGAGGTCATCGAGGGTTACATGCGGCTCGTGCCGTGTCCGGTGTGCAAGGGCGCGCGCCTGCGCCCGGCGTCTCTTGCGGTCACGGTCGGCGACAAGAACATCCACGAGGTCGGCGAGCTGTCGATCGGCGACTGTGCGCAGTTCTTCCACACGGTCGAGCTCAGCGAACGCGACCGCATGATCGCCGAGCGGGTGTTCAAGGAAGTGATCGAGCGGTTGCAGTTCCTGCTCGACGTCGGGCTCGACTATCTGTCGCTGAATCGCAACTCGGCCACCCTCGCGGGAGGCGAGGCGCAGCGCATCCGGCTCGCGTCGCAGATCGGCAGCGGTCTGGTCGGCGTTCTCTATGTGCTCGACGAACCATCGATCGGCTTGCACCAGCGCGACAACCGGCGCCTGATCGAGACGCTCGTGCGCCTGCGGAACCTCGGCAATACCGTGATCGTCGTCGAGCACGACGAGGAGACGATTCGGGTGGCCGATCACGTCGTCGACATCGGCCCCGGCGCGGGCGAGCACGGCGGCGAGATCATCGTGTCCGGCACGGTCAAGGACCTGCTCAAGTCGAAGGCGTCGATCACCGGGCAGTACCTGTCGGGCAAGCGCAAGATCGACGTGCCCAAGCTCCGCCGCAACCCGGGCGACGCCTGGCTGGCAGTGCGCGGCGCGCGCGAGCACAACCTGCAGAACATCGACGTGGAAATACCGCTCGGATGTTTCGTCGCGGTGACAGGCGTGAGCGGGAGCGGCAAGAGCTCCCTCGTCGGCGACATCCTGCATCCCGCGCTCATGCAGAAGATCTATCGCTCCCGCGAGGTTCCGGGCCGGCACAAGAAGATCGAGGGCACCGAGCACATCGACAAGGTGATCAACATCGACCAGTCGCCGATCGGGCGCACGCCGCGCTCCAACCCGGCCACCTATACGGGCGTGTTCGACAAGATCCGCACGCTGTTCGCGAGCACGCAGGAGGCGAAGATCCGCGGATACCTGCCGGGCCGGTTCTCATTCAACGTCAAGGGCGGCCGCTGCGAGGCGTGCCAGGGCGACGGCACGATCAAGATCGAGATGCACTTCCTGCCCGACGTCTATGTGCCGTGCGAGGTCTGCAAGGGTGCGCGCTACAACCGCGACACGCTCGACATCACCTGGAAGAACAAGAACATCGCCGAGGTTCTCGACATGCCGATCGAAGAGGGGCTGGAGTTCTTCACGAACCAGCCGTCGATCGCCCGGCAACTGCAGACTCTGGTCGACGTCGGGCTCGGTTATGTACGCCTCGGGCAGCCCGCGCCCACGTTGTCGGGCGGTGAGGCCCAACGCGTGAAGCTGTCGACCGAGCTCGGCAAGCGCCCGACCGGCCACACCATCTACATCCTCGACGAGCCGACGACGGGCCTGCATTTCGAGGACGTCCGGCGGCTGCTCTACGTCTTGCAGCGCCTGGTCGACGCGGGCAACACCATGCTCGTCATCGAGCACAATCTCGATGTGATCAAGTCGGCCGACTGGATCGTCGACCTCGGTCCCGAGGGCGGTTCGGGCGGGGGACTGGTGATCGCCGAAGGCTCCCCGGAGCAGGTTGCAAAGGTCCCCGAGAGCCACACCGGGCGTTACCTCGCACCGCTCCTCGGCATCACGCGCTGAACTTCCTCGAATGGCCGACGACGACCTCTGGGAACGCAACGCCGGCTGGTGGCAGGAGGGCTTCACCGACGGCGCCGACGCCGAGTACGAGGAACAGATCCTTCCGCTGGCGCGCGAATGCCTCGCCGGCGCGGTGCGCGTTCTCGACGTCGGCACCGGCGAAGGGCAGATCGCTCGGCTCGTCGCCCGCGAGGGTGCATCGGTCGTCGTCGGCGTCGACCCGACGATCGCGCAGCTGCAGCTCGCGCACGAGCGGGGCGGCGACGCGCTCTACGCCCGCGGCGAAGCCGACGCGCTCCCGTTCCCCGACGACACGTTCGACGCGGTGGTCGTCTGCCTGGTCTTCGAGCACATCGCCGACCACGAGCGCGCGATCGCGGAGCTCGCTCGCGTGCTCGAACCCGGCGGTCGCTTCGTCTTCTTCTTGAACCACCCGCTGCTGCAGGCGCCGAACAGCGGCTGGATCATCGACCACATCCTCGACGAGCAGTACTGGCGGATCGGGCCCTATCTGGTGGAGGACGTGTCGATGGAGGAGTTGGCGCCCGGCGTCGTGCTGCCGTTCGTGCACCGCCCGCTCTCCCAGTACGTCAACGCGATGGCCGCGCGCGGATTGCTCATCGACCGGATGGAAGAGCCGATGCCGCCCAAAGGCTTCCTCGATCGCGCGCCCGAGTACCGCGACGCCGCGACGATTCCGCGACTCTTACTGATGGTCGCGCGCAAGCTCAGGTGATCGCGAGCATCCGTTCGAGGGCGGTGCGGGCCCACCCCGCGGTGTCGACGTCGACGACGATTTGATTCACCAGGGTCCCCGCGACGAGGTGCTCCAGCACCCACGCGAGGTGCGGGGCGTCGATTCGGAACATCGTCGAGCACGGGCAGACCAACGGGTCGAGGGACACGACGGTCTTGTCGCCGTGCTCGCGCGCGAGCCGCTGGACCATATGGATCTCGGTCCCGATCGCCAGCGCGGCGCCGGCGGGTGCAGCGCGCACCCATTCCTGGATTCGCTCCGTCGATCCGACCCGGTCGGCGACCTCTACGACGTCGTGCGCGCACTCGGGATGCACGATGATCTCGATACCGGGATACTCGGCGCGCGCGGCTTCGACGTGCGCCGGCCGGAACCGCTGGTGCACCGAGCAGTGCCCCTTCCAGAGGAGCAGCGTCGCATCCTTCACGTCGCGCTCCTCGAGCCCACCGCATTCCTCGTGCGGGTTCCAGACCCGCATGTCAGCCTCGCCGAAGCCCATCGTGTAGCCGGTGTTGCGGCCGAGGTGCTGGTCGGGGAAGAAGAGCACCTTTTCGCCCTGCCCGAGCGCCCACTCGAGCACCGCACGCGCGTTGGACGACGTGCACACCGCGCCGCCGTTGCGCCCGACGAACGCCTTCAGCGCGGCGGAGGAGTTCATGTACGTGATTGGTACGACCCGGTCGATGGCGGTGATCGCCGCGATCTCGTCCCAGGCCTCGTCGACCTGATCGATGTTGGCCATGTCGGCCATGGAGCAGCCGGCGTTGAGGTCGGGGAGGATGACTCGCTGATGTGGACCGGTCAGCACGTCGGCCGACTCCGCCATGAAGTGGACGCCGCAGAACACGATGTCGGTCGCGACCTCGTTGTCGGCGGCGAAGCGGGCGAGCAGGAACGAGTCGCCGACGGCGTCAGCCCAACGAATCACCTCGTCCCGCTGGTAGTGGTGACCGAGGATCACCAGCCGGTCGCCGAGCGTCTTCTTGGCCGTCGCGATGCGGTCGACGAGCTCGTCGTCGGTTGCGAGGGTGAAGTCATCCGGGAGCGGAGCCTGGAGACGCAGCATGTGGGGCCTCCCCCGTTTCGGGGTTACTCCTCGTCGGCCGGCGGGTGGCAGCCCGGTCGCCAGCACCGCGGGGTTGTCGGCCTCGGAGCTGATATGTCGCCGGAGACCAGGCCGGCGTTCACAGGAACACTACGCAGGTATGACATGTTCCTGCCAGGCCGAAAGTCACTCGGCGGTCCGTA
>JAUZEM010000381.1 GCA_030839005.1 Actinomycetota bacterium
CGACGATGTTGGCCATGCCCTTGGGGCGGCGCTTGTGCACGAACGCCAGGTCGCTGTTGATGTGCTGGCTGAACCGCTCGGCCACCTTCACCCGCCCGGCGTCGGGAGCGACGACGACCAGGTCGCCGCTCTCGCCCGTCCCCCGCAGGTACTGCTCGAGCACGGGCATGGCCGTGAGGTGGTCGACCGGGAAGTCGAAGAAACCCTGGATCTGGCCCGTGTGCAGATCGACCGTGACGACGCGGTCGGCGCCGGCCGCGGTCAGCATGTCGGCGACGAGCCGGGCGGTGATCGGCTCGCGACCCTCGGCCTTGCGGTCCTGCCGCGCGTATCCGTAGAAGGGACACACCGCGGTGATGCGCTTCGCCGACGCGCGCTTGGCCGCGTCGATCATGATCAGTTGCTCCATGAGCAGGTCGTTGATCGAGCCGCCGTGGGTCTGGAAGACGAACACGTCCGCGCTGCGGATGTTCTCCCCGTAGCGACAGTAGATCTCACCGTTCGCGAACGTGGACAGTACGCATTCGCCGAGGGGCGTGTTCAGATGCGCGGCCACTTCGTTCGACAATGCCATGTGCCCGCGCCCGGCCACGAGGATGAGTCGCTTTTTGGTGAGAACCTCCATCAAGCGTCATCCTCGCGCGTCGGCCGTGTGTCGCGCGCCGGAGCTCCTCGCACGTGACGTCCCGGGCCCACGTCATGGGTGACGACGGAGCCCGCACCGGTGTCGGCGTCGGCGCCGAGCTCGACCGGCGCGACGAGCGACGTGTGGACGCCCGTGTGACTCCCGTCGCCGATCTTCGTGCGGTGCTTGTGCTCGCCGTCGTAGTTCGCGGTGATGGTGCTCGCGCCGAGGTTCACACCCGACCCGATGTCGGCGTCGCCGACGTACGACAGGTGCGGGACCTTGGTTCCCTCGCCGATCTCGGAGTTCTTGATCTCCACATACGTCCCCACCTTCACGCCCGCAGCGAGGCGCGTCCCCGGTCGTACGTACGCGAACGGCCCGACCTCGCAGCCGTCGCCGATCTCGCACTCGCGCGCGACGGTGTTCGACATCTGCACGTTTGCGCCGACCACGACGTCGGTCAGACGGCAGTCAGGTCCGATCGTCGAACCCGTGCCGACGACTGTGCGGCCCTCGAGGATCGTTCCCGGGAGCAGGCGCACGTCGGCCTCGAGCTCGACCGCGGCGTCGACATACGTGCGGCCGGGATCGACCATCGTGACCCCGGACCGCATCCAGACCCGGTTGATCCGGCGCCGCAGCTCGCTCTCGGCCTGGGCGAGCTCGGCCCGGTCGTTGACCATGATCGCCTCGCCGGGATCGTCGGCCTCGAGCGCGACCACGTTGTGCCCGGCGTCGCGCAACACCGCGACCGCGTCGGTCAGGTAGTACTCGCCCTGCGCGTTCTCGGGGCTCAGGCGGCGCAGCGCGGGCGCGAGGAGCCCCCGCCGGAAGCAGTAGATCGACGTGTTGATCTCGTGGATCTCGCGCTGCTCGGGAGTCGCATCGGCGTGCTCCACGACGCTGGCCACGCGTCCGTCCTTCCCGCGCACGACGCGACCGAGACCGGTCGGATCGGCGACCGTGGCGGTGAGGATCGCGGCCGCCGCGTCCTGGACCCGGTGCTCGGTCGCGAGGCGGGCGATCGTCTCCGCGCGCACCAGCGGGGCGTCGCTCGGCAGGACGAGGATGTCGTCCTCGGCGTCGAGGTCGTCGAACACGGTGAGGGCCACGCTGACGGCGTCGCCGGTGCCGCGTTGTACCCGTTGCTCGACGAACTCCACGGGGACCTCGGTGACGAGCTGATCCTGCAACGTCTTCGTGACGCGTTCGGCCGCGTGCCCCACCACGACGACGATCCGTTCGAGCGGAAGCTCGGCGAGCGCGTCGATCACGTGCAGCACCATCGGGCGCCCGCAGAGCGGATGCAACACCTTGGGCGTGCCCGACCGCATCCGCGTCCCTTCGCCCGCGGCGAGGACGACTGCGCTCAAGGGTCGGTACTGCCTCATTCGCGCTCCTCGTTTCCTCGTGGCTCGGGGGGAAGGTTTCGAACCTTCGCTAAGGGCTTCAAAGGCCCCTGTGCTGCCGTTACACCACCCCCGAAACACCACCAATCTACCGACGCGGAGACACGCATCCGTGCGCCCGGGCCCCGGCCCTTGGGAGGCGTTCCGACAACGTCTGATACCGTCACCTCTCGTCATGGGCTCACTGATCAAGAAGCGCCGCAAGCGCATGCGCAAGAAGAAGCACAAGAAGCTGCTGAAGAAGACCCGCTGGCAGCGTCGTCAGCAGGGTAAGTAGGCAGCGGCCGCCCCATCGGGGCGGCCGTTTCGCGTCTGTGCGTTCGGTCGCTCGGTAGCGAGCTCAGGAATGCACGACGACACCGTGCCCCGTCGTCGATCCGAGCCAGACCCAACCGGGCACCGAGGCCGCGATGCGGTCCCGGGCCCGTTCGGCCTCGTCGGCGTGCTCGAAGACGAGCGCATACGACGAGCCGCTCCCGGCCAAGCGCGCGGGCGCGCCGGCCGCCGCCTCGACCGCGCGCCGGAACTCGACGAGACGCGGCTCTACGTC
>JAUZEM010000407.1 GCA_030839005.1 Actinomycetota bacterium
TCCTCGGAAATTAGCGCCAGGCCGCACCCTGCAACGGATCGTGCTCCCGCTGCAGACCGAGCACGCGCTCACCGACGATGTTCTTGTTGACCTCCGTCGTGCCACCCTCGATCGTGTTCGCCCGGCTGCGGAGCATGCCCCGCACCTCGAGCGGCTGATCGATCGGCCACGCCATCGCGCCCGCGCCCAACAGGTCGGTCGCGAGGAGTTGGATGCGCTGGTTCAGCTCCCCTTGGTGCACCTTGCCGACCGAGCTCTCCGGCCCCGGTGCGCGCCCGGCCTTCACCTGCGCGCGCACCCGCTGGTTCGTCCAGTCCCGGATGCGTTCCTCGCTCAGGACGCGCATGAGCCGCTGGCGGACGACCGGATCGCGGTCGCGCCCGCTCGCTCGCGAGAGCTCGAGCAGGTGCTCGACTCCCCGGCCGCCGATCCGGTCGACACCGCCCGAGCCGGCGCCGGAAACCATCTGCCGTTCACCCGACAACGTCGCGTTGGCGACCTTCCAGCCCTGTCCGATCTCGCCGACGCGGTACGCGTCGGGCACGAGGGCGTGATCGAGGAACACTTCGTTGAACTCCACCTCGCCGCCGAGGTGGCGCAGCGGCCGGACCTCGACGCCCGGCTGGTGCAGGTCGAGGAGAAAGTAGGTGATGCCCTGACGCTTCGGCGCGTCCGGGTCGGTCCGCGCCAGTAAGATCGCGAAGTCCGAGAAATGCGCCCAGGTGCTCCACACCTTCTGGCCCGTGACACCCCACATGTCGCCGTCGCGCTCGGCCCGGGTCGCGAGCGACGCGAGATCCGAGCCCGCGCCGGGCTCGCTGAACAGCTGGCACCACTTCTCCTCGTTGCGCACCATCGGCGGCAGGAATCGCAGCCGCTGGTCCTCGGAGCCGTACGCGTACAGCGCCGGCGCGGTGTTGTTCAAACCCAGCGGGTTGAGCCGGCCGAGGTTGAACGGACGCAGCTCGACGTCGATCGCGCGGGCAATCTCCGGGGCGAGGTCGAGGCCGCCGTACGCGACCGGCCAGGTGGGTACGACGAGCCCGGAGGCCGCGAACACCGGGTACCACGCCTCGAACTCGGCCCGCGCGCGCACCTCGCGCACCGCGGCCGCGCCGCCGCGCCGGCCCGCGTCGATCCAGGCGCGCGGGACATTGGCCTCGATCCACCCCCGCACCTCGCCGACGGCCGTACTCGCCGGCGTGTCGCGACCGAGGTTCATCTCCCCTCGAAGCGGGGTGCGCGTTTCTCACGAAATGCGGCCATGCCTTCGCGAAAGTCGTCGGTACGCGATGACAGCTCCAGCGCGAACGCCTCGTTCGCGAGCTGCGCGTGCAACTCGGCGCTCGCGCCCGCATTGAGAAGCCACTTCGTGAGTCCCAGTGCCACCGTCGGGCCGCTCGCCAACCGTGCGACGACCTCGCCGACGGCCGCGTCGAGCTCCGCACCCGGCACCGCACGATGGATCGCACCCCACTCGGCCGCCTCCGCGCCGCTTAGGGCGCGTCCCAGGAGGAGAAGCTCACGCGCGCGCACTTCGCCGACGCGTCGGGGCAGCAGCCACGTGGCGCCGCTGTCGGGCGTGAAGCCGCGCTCGCCGAACGGTTCCCAGAAGCGCGCGTCGTCGGCCGCGATGGTGATGTCGGCCGCGAGCGCGACCTGGAATCCGATGCCCGCGGCCCAGCCGCGCACCTTGCAGACCACGGGAACCTGCACGGTGCACAACAAAGGGATCAGCCGGTGCGCCTGGGTGGGCAATCGGCGCTGGATACTGCCCGCACGCGGCTTGCGATCGGAGCGCGCGTTCCGGGCGACGATGTCGGCGCCAGCGCAGAAGTGCTCACCCGCGCCTTCGACGACGACGACCCGGACATTCTCGTCGGTGCCGGCCGCGTCGATCGCGCCGATGAGCTCGAGCATGGTCTCGTCGTCGATCGCGTTGCGCTTGTCGGGCCGGTTCAGCCGCAAGGTGAGCACCCCGCGATCATCGTGCGCGACGACCAGGCTCATCGGCGGGTGAACTCCTCGGAGATCGCGGCCAGCGCCCCTTGCAGGTCGGAAGCCCCGCCGGGCGGACCGGGCAGGCGCACCGGTCCGAGCACGCGGCTCGGGAGGAGGATCGAGGCCCGACCGGGAGTGGTGACCTCGCCGCGCTGGTTGACGGCCTCGAGGTCGATGTCGACGGCCGGGCGGTCACCCGCTGCGAGGTAGGTCCGGGTAACCCGGCCGCGCAGCCATTGCGTATCGCCGACGTAGTTGAAGCGCCGGAACTCGCACTCGAGCTTCCACAGCCACGCGTCGTCGCCCATCCAGTCGGTGCAGAGGTGGATGAGCCAGGTCTCGCGCATGCGGCCGTAGTCGAAGGTCGTCGGGTTGCCCGACCGGCGAGCGAACTCGGGATCCCAGTGCACGCGTTGCATGACATCGGGGACGTTGAGGTCGTCGCGATGGAAGAAGCGCGGGATGCGCATCCGGTTGTCGTGTCCCAACCGCAACGGCCTGACGCCGTACAGCCCCATGCCCATCCCCGCGTGCCAACAGACGATGTCGGTGACGGTGAGCGGACCCTTCACCATCGGGCCGACATCGTCACCGTCGTGCACGTCCTCGAACCAACGAGGTTCGGCACCGCGCGGGCGCTCCCGCGCGTACTGGGCGTCGATGTCGGCGATCTGCTCGTCGGTATACGGATCGATCGTGGTCGCGTCGTATTTCTTCTTCTCTCGGGCCTTCTCCCGTTCGGTCCGCACCATCAGCCGGTACTGCCCCGACAGCAGCGCGCCGTTCTCGTCCCGAAAGACCTGGGCGGTCCACTCGTGGATCGCGCGGCCGGCGAACTCACTCTCCTTGTCGAGCGCGGCCACGAGCGCGTTGCGGCGAAACGTGCGGCGCAGGGGGAACAACGGCGACCACCACTCGCGCGCGCTCGCCGCGTAGAACGCGTGCACGCCCCGCAGCGGGTCGCCCTTCATCAGGTCGGCATGCTCGGGCGCGACCGCGGCGACCTCGTCCTCGCCGATCAGCGTGTCGCCGCCGACAAGTGCCGGCGACGCGATCGACTGCTCCCATCGCGTCTTCGGTCCGTGCGCCGGATCGCACCACAACGGGTTGTCGTCGCCGTAGGAGACCGCCACGTTGCGAAACGTGTCGTGTGTCGGCAACGTGTAGTAAGGCGGCATCGGGTGCGGTTCGGGAATCCCGATGCGCGCAAGGAGTCGTTCGACGCCTTCGTCGGTGATGCGGCCGGCGTCCCCCATGCGTCCGAGACGATACCCAAGAGATCTCCACGCCTAGGCTGCCGGGCCGTGAGCACGGTCGACACCCCGCGCCCGACCGCGACCGGGAGCGTCCCTGCCGCCGTCCTCACCCTCGGCGCGTTGACCCTCGTCGCCGGCGGC
>JAUZEM010000454.1 GCA_030839005.1 Actinomycetota bacterium
TCGCGGGTGAGCATCCCGTCGCCGGCGTGTGGCCCTCCGATCACCTCGCGGTCGTCGCCGAACTGCGCTACTAGGGCTGGAGCAGCAGCCCGATGCGCTTCGACGCGACCCGCAGGCCGAGCAGGCCCATCGCGAGGAGGTACGCGGCGTGGATCAGCAGGGTCCAGTGCAGGTCGCCGAGCACCAGCGACCGTTCCAGCACCACGCCCTGGTACAGCGGCGTGAACCGGATGACGGCCTGGAGTCCCGCCGGGTAGCGCGACAGCGGGAAGAACGTCGCCGAGAACAAGAACAGCGGGATCATCGCCATGTTGACGTAGTCGAAGTCGACGAAGGACCGCATGTAGGTGGTCGCCGCGAGCCCGACGCCCGCGAAGCCGAAGCCGATCAGCACCGCGCCCGGCAACGCGACGATCGACCACGCCGACCGTAGGTCGCCGAACGCGAGCATCGTCAACAGGAACGCGCCCGAATACGTCGCGCCCCGGATGAGCGCCCACGTGATCTCGCCGACCGCCACGTCGCGCGGCGACAACGGCGACGCGAGGACCGCGTCGTAGGTGTGCGAGTACTTCATCTTGACGAAGAAGTTGAAAGTGGTGTCGAGCAACGAGCCCGTCATCGCCGCGATCGCGAGCAGCCCGGGCGCGACGAACGACCGGTACGGCACGAGATGGCCGCCGACGTTCAGGTCGCCGACGAGCTTGCCGACGCCGATGCCGATCGACAACAAGAAGAGCAATGGCTCCAGGAACCCGCTCAAGAAGATGTACCAGATGCGGCGGTACGCGAGGACGTTGCGCTCGACCAAGCGCCACGGCCGGCGCCGCCAGCCGATCAAGGGGAGCGCGAGCACCGGACGGGGCGCGGTGCGCACCGGCGCGCTCACGAGCTCAACCGCCACGCGAAGTTGCGGACTCCGAAGTACGCGCCCACCGCGATGCAGCCGACGAGCACCGCGATATGGGTGGCGATCGCGCCCGCGTGGAACTGACCGGTCGTGGCCGCTCGCGCCAACTCGACCCCGTGCCACAGCGGCGACAGCGCCGCGAACGGACGCAGCCCGCTCGGCAGTTGGTTGATCGGGAAGAACGTGCCCGAGAACAAGAACAGCGGGAGGATCCCGAGCCGCATGATCATCGGGAACGAGAGATCAGAATCGAGGCGGATCGAATAGGCGGCCAGCACCGCGCAGAACGCAGCCGAGCACAGTCCGGCGGCCGGAACCGCGAGGATCCCCCACGCCGACGGCACCGCGCCGAGGATCGCGGCGACGACGAGGAACGCGATCGCGCCGAGCATCGACCGGATCGCCGTCCACAGCACGAACCCGCTGTAGAGCTCGCCCGGTCCGATCGGGGTCGCGACCACGCCGTGGAACTGGCGCATCCACTTCACGCCGCCGAGCACCGGCCACATCGACTCGCCCGCCGCGAGCTGCGTCGCGCTCGCACACAGGAGCCCGGGCGCGATGAAGTCGAGGTAGCTGAGGCCGGCGACCGATCCCGTGTGCGCCTTGACCAGACCGCCGAGACCGAGGCCCATCGCGGCGAGGTAGAGCGCCGGCTGCACGAACGTGCTGAACGCGAGGCCGCGCCACAAGCGCGCATAGACGAGCGCTTCGCGTTCGACGACGCGGACCACCGGCGGAGTCGACACGACGCTCTCAGCCCCTCAGTCCTCGAGCGTGCGACCGGTGAGGATCAAGAACACGTCCTCGAGGCTCGCGCGCCGTACGAACATGGAATCGGCCCCGAAGCCCTCGTCGACGGCTGCGTGCATCGTCGCGTCACCGTCGTCGGTGTACACGAGCACCCGGTCGGCGAGCGGTTCGGTGCGATCGCCGAACCGCTTGAGCCGGGCCGCCTCGAACGCGGTGTCGGCGTCGAGCGGGAGCCGCACCTCGACGACCTCGCGGGTGACACTGTCGGCGATGAGCTTCCGGGGCGGGCCCTCGGCGACGATCTTCGCGTTGTCCATGATCACGAGCCGGTCGCACAACTGCTCGGCCTCGTCCATGTAGTGCGTGGTCAGGACCAGCGTCACCCCGCTGCGTTTGAGCTGGTACAGCCGGTCCCAGAGGAGATGACGGGCCTGAGGGTCCAAGCCGGTCGTCGGTTCGTCGAGGAGCAGGGCCTCGGGCCGGTTGATGAGCGACCGGGCGATCGTCAGCCGGCGCTTCATCCCGCCCGAGAGGGGGTCGACCTTGGAGTCGCGCCGGTCGCTCAACTGGACGAATTCGAGCAGTTCGGCCGCCCGCTCCCGGATGTCGGCGCGGGGCAGGTCGAAATATCGGCCGTAGATCATGAGGTTGTCCCACACCGTGAGCTCGGTGTCGAGATTGTCCTCCTGGGGAACGACCCCGATCCGGCCGCGGATGTCCGCACCGCTCTCGGCCGGGTCGAGCCCCAGCACCCGCAATTCGCCGCTCGTGCGCGGCGACACACACCCGATCATCCGCATCGTCGACGTCTTACCCGCCCCGTTCGGCCCGAGGAAGCCGAACGCTTCGCCGGGTGCGATCTCGAAGTCGATGCCGTCGACCGCGACGAAGGCCCCGAACCGCTTCGTGAGTGAGCGCGCGGCTACCACGGGCATCGTCATGCGCATCGACGCTACTTGTGTGACGCCGCCAAACTCTGGGTATTTGTCCACGCCTACGGACTACGGTCGGTTTCCGTGAACGGCGCATTCTTCGTGTCGTCGCGCCCGTCGCGGCCCCAGTGGCTGGACGACTGGCTCGACGACTGGCCCACGATGACCGCGGTCGTCGGCGTGGCAGGTGTGCTCGCACTGCTCGCCATCACCTTGGGCTGGCGCGGCTCCGACCTCCCGGCCCAGGTGTTCCGCGCCGAGCTCTTCCGCAAGGACGGCTTCGTCCTCTGGAACAGCCAATGGTTCGGTGGGCACGCGCTCCTCGGTTACAGCGTCATCGCGCCCGCGATCAGCGCGCCGATCGGACCACTTGCACTCGGCGCGTTGAGCGGCATCGCGTCGGCGTTCCTGTTCGAGCGCATCCTGCGGTTCTCGTTCGGTTCGATTGCGTGGCTCGGGAGCATGTGGTTCGCGCTCGGCACCGTGATCAACCTCATCGTCGGCCGCACCACGTACGCGTTCGGTGTCGCGCTCGGGCTCGGGGCGATCTACGCGCTGCAGCACCGCAGAGTCGTCTTCGCCGTCGTCGCGGCGCTGCTGTGCGCACTCGCGAGTCCGCTCGCGGGCGGCTTCCTCGCGATCGTCGCGCTCGCGTGGGCGGCAGCGGAGCGGACACAACGCCTGCACGCGCTGCTCGTCCTCGCGGCCGCGCTCGCACCGGTCGCGATCATCGCCCTGCTGTTCCCGACCGCCGGCTCCGAACCCTACGAATCGTGGGCACTGATCTGGGACCTCTGTTTGTGTCTCGTCGTCGCGGTCGCGCTCCGCCGTTACCCGGCCGCGCGTTGGGGAACGGCGTGCTTCGCGCTCGTCGCGATCGGTTCCTATGTCGTGCCTTCCGCGCTGGGCGGCAACGTCAGCCGGCTCGGGCAGTACGTTGCCGGACCGCTCCTGGCGTGCGTGCTCCTCCCCCGGCGGCGCCTCGTGCTCGCGGCACTGTCGATCCCGCTGCTCATCTGGCAGTGGTTCCCGGCCGTCGACGGCATCGCGTTCGCACACACCGATCCGTCGACGCGCGCGTCGTACTACACGCCGCTCGTGCGCTACCTCGGCGAGCAGAGC
>JAUZEM010000538.1 GCA_030839005.1 Actinomycetota bacterium
CCGGTGTACGAGCTCCTCTGAGGATTGTTCATTCGAGGGCTGCGCCGGGCCGCCCGCCGCGACCGAGCGCCGGCCGCAGCAGGTTCGTTCAGCCGCCGGTGAGGATCTGGCGGACGTCGTCCTCGGAGTCGCTCGTCACCATGGCGAGCACCTCGTCGCCGGACTCGAACACGGTGTCGCCGCGGGGCATCACGACGTGTTCGCCGCGCACGACCGCGACGATGGTCGCGTCGCGGGGGATGTCGAGGTCTCGGATCGCCTGATCGACGACCGGCGCGTTCTCGGCGAGCGTGACCTCGACCAGCCGGACGTTGCCGCCCTCGAACTGCAGGATTCGGACCAGCCGTCCGACCGACACCGCTTCTTCGACCAGCGCCGTGATGAGGTGCGGGGTCGACACGGAGAGGTCGACCCCCCAGTTCTCGTTGAACAGCCACTCGTTCTTCGGATGATTCACGCGCGCAACGACGCGCGGGACGCCGAACTCCTGTTTCGCGAGCAACGAGATGACGAGGTTGTCCTCGTCGTCGCCCGTCGCCGCGACGACGACGTCACAGGTTTCGAGCTTCGCGATCCGCAACGACGCGACCTCGCAGGCGTCGGCGACGATCCATTCGACCCCCGCCCCCGCGTGCGGTTGTACGCGCTGCACGACGTCCTGGTTTTTCTCGATCACCTGGACCTGGTGGCCCGTGGTCACCAGGTCGTTCGCGATGAATACCCCGACGTTGCCGGCGCCCGCGATCGCGACCCGCATCAGTCGCCTCCCGATTCGATGTGCTTTTGGAGCTCCTCGAGACCGTTCATCTCGGAGACGAATACGAGCACGTCGCCTTCTTGGCCGATGAGGTCGGAGGTGACGACCTGCGCCTGACCGAAGCGCGTGACCGCCGTCAGCCAGAATCGGCCCGGTCGATTGAGCTTGGCGAGCTTCCGACCGATGGCCTTGGCGGGGATCGTCCGTTCGACGAGCCCGATCCGCCCGGTCGGATCGACCCAGTCGTGGCTGGTCTCACCAGGTAGGAGGCGGCGCAGCACCTGGTCGGTGGTCCACGCGACGGTGGCGACCGTCGGGATACCGAGCCGCTGGTAGATCAGCGCGCGGCGCGGGTCGTAGATCCGGGCGACCACGTGCTCGATGCCGTAGGTCTCACGCGCGATCCGCGCGCACAGGATGTTCGAGTTGTCGCCGTTCGTCACGGATGCGAAAGCGCCGGCGCGCTCGATCCCGGCTTGCGCGAGGTGGTCGCGGTCGAATCCGAAGCCGACCACCGTCGTACCTGCGAACTCCGGGCCCAGGCGGCGGAAGGCTCGGGCGTTCTTGTCGACCACCGCGACGGTGTGCTCGCCCTGCTCGAGCGCGCTGGCGAGCTCGCTGCCGACCCGACCGCATCCGATGACAACAACGTGCAAGATCGGCCCCCCCATCGGAAGTAGTGACGGCGGATGCTACGGCGTTGCCGGGCCATGGCGTGAAACCGGGTACGTGGTTCGCGCCGCCCGCAATGGCATGCTGGCGGCGACAACGCCGGGCGTGGACGGGACGACTGTGCTCGACAGCTTCAAACGCGTGCTCGTGGGCCGCCCCTTGGCGACCTCCGAGCAGGAACACCAGCGGATCACGAAGACGATCGCGCTCGCCGTCTTCTCGTCCGACGCGATCTCGTCGACGGCGTATGCGACGCAGGAGATCCTGCTGGTCGTCGCGGTCGGCGGGTCGAGCCTCGCCCTCGGGCTCTCGAAGCTCGTACCGATATCGATCGTGGTCGCGGTGCTGCTCGCGATCGTCGTCACGTCGTATCGCCAGACGATCTTCGCGTATCCGAGCGGTGGCGGTTCCTACGTCGTCAGCCGCGAGAACCTCGGTGCGTCGGCCGCAATGGTCGCGGGCGCGTCGCTGCTGGTCGACTACATCCTCACCGTTGCCGTATCCGTGAGCGCCGGCGTGCGGGCGATCACATCGATTCCGGCTCTGCACGCCCTGACGAACCAGCGTGTCCTGCTGTGCCTCGCGGCCATCGGTCTGATCACGGTCGCGAACCTGCGGGGTATCAAAGAGTCGGGCCGTATCTTCGCGGTGCCCACGTACCTGTACATCTTCGTGCTCACCGGGTTGGTCGGCTGGGGCCTCGCGCACGAGTTCCGCCTGTTGGGGATGCACCCGTTCGCGAACATCTCGTTCACGGACGTGACCAAGAACTTCGACCCGCGCGAAGTCGCGAGGTTGCGCCGGGAGCTCAAGATCGACGCCGCCGGTATCGGGACGCTCGGGTTGTTCCGGCTGATGCGCGGGTTCTCGTCGGGCGCGGTCGCGCTCACCGGTGTCGAGGCGATCTCCAATGGCGTTCCCGCCTTCCAACGCAACGAGTCGCGCAACGCGGCGATCACGCTCGTCTGGATGGGCACGATCCTCGGCGGTCTGTTCCTCGGCGTGTCGGTGCTGGCGCATCACCTGCACCCGATCCCGCTCGAGACGGGCGAATCGGTGTTCTCCCAGATGGGCCGGACCGTGTACGGGCAGGGTGTCCTGTACTACGTGCTGCAGGGCGCGACCGCGGCGATCCTCACCTTGGCCGCGAACACGGCCTACGCCGACTTCCCGCGGCTGTCGTCGATCATCGCCCGGGACGGATACCTGCCGCGCCAGCTTGCAAACCGTGGCGACCGGCTCGTCTTCAGCAACGGAGTGCTCGTGCTCGCGATCGTGGCGAGCGTGCTCGTCGTGATCTTCGGCGGCAACGAGTCGAAGCTGATCCCGCTCTATGCGGTAGGCGTTTTCACGTCGTTCACCCTCTCGCAGTCGGGAATGGTTCGCCATCACATCAAGGAACGGGAACCCGGCTGGCGGCGGAACATCGCCGTGAACGCGGTCGGCGCGACCGCGACCCTGATCGTCACCGCGATCATCGCGATCTCGAAATTCACCGAGGGTGCGTGGGTCTCGATTGTTGTGGTCTTGATGGTGATCGCGTTGTTCCGTGCGATCCATTCCCATTACGCGAGAGTGGCCGAGAGCCTGAAGGCCGACGACACCTTCAAACCGCGGCGGATGAACCACACGGTCGTGGTGCTCGTCGGCAGCGTGCATCGGGGTGTGCTCGAGGCCCTTGCCTACGCGCGCTCGTTGCAGCCGAATCGGCTGCTCGCGGTGACGGTCGTGTCGGACGAGGAGGAACAGGAGCGCATCGAGCGGGAGTGGGCCGAACGGAAGATCGACGTGCCCCTCGAGATCGTGCACTCGCCGTACCGGGAGTTGTCCCGGCCGATCCTGCGCTTCATCGACGAGCTCGACGCGCGGTACGACAACGACATCATCACCGTCGTGGTGCCTGAATTCGTCGTGGGCTCGTGGTGGGGACAGCTGCTACACAACCAGAGCGCGTTGTTGCTGAAGGGTCGGCTGCTGTTCCGCAAGGGCACGGTGGTCACGTCGGTTCCGTACCATTTGAACTAGCGGTACCGGCGCGAACCAGCGTTGACTTTTGGTTAGGCAAAACTTAGATTGTCGACTATCGAAGCCGAGGTGGAAACCCTTACCAAAACTGATCGCGAGGCGCTGAAGGCGATCTACCGGCTTTCCCGCGACGGCGAGGCGCACACTGGTGTGCTCGCCGAGCGGCTGGGCCTGTCGCCGGGCACGGTGACGGCCACGGTCAAGCGGCTGGCCGACCGCGGCCTCGTCGATCACAAGCCGTACAAGGGCGTCGAGCTCACCGCCGACGGGCGACGCGCGGCGCTCTCGTCGATGCGCCGGCATCGGATCATCGAGCGGTTTCTCGCCGACATGCTCGGCTACGCCTGGAACGAGGCCGACCGGCTCGCGACGAGCTTCGAGCACGAGGTGCCGCAAGAGGTCGAGGATCGGCTGTTCGTCGCACTGCACCGACCCGAGACGTGCCCGCACGGCTTCCCGATTCCCGCGAAGGAGACGGCGGAGCTGCCGTTCATGCCGCCCCTCTACGCGCTCGAGCCAGGTGACACCGCGGTCGTCGCGGTGCCAGGCTCCACCGATCCCGAGATCGTCGCGTTTCTCGACACGCTCGGCCTCCGGCCGGGAGTGACGGTCGAGGTGAAAGAGAAGCACCCCTTCGACGGTCCACTCGTTCTGAGAGTGAACGGCCAGGAC
>JAUZEM010000570.1 GCA_030839005.1 Actinomycetota bacterium
CTCGAGCTCCGCGACGCGAATGAACTCGAGATCTGCACACGCGCGGCCGACGACGCGACGCGGCTCGCTTCCCGCGCCGTGACGATCGGATGCGGGATCAAGCTCGAACAGTGCCGACTCCGCGGCACCAAGTGCATGGAACGCCGAGCGCGGGAACAGCCGGTCGAGCAGCAGGAACTCGAGCGCCTTGGAGCCCTCGACGCCCCGGCGGTAGGTGCGGAGATATGACTCGTAGGCCGCGCAACACCGAAGCATCGCGACCCAGCCGGCGGTACCCCACGCCTCGCCCAGGCGCGTCGACAACAGTCGGACCGTGAGATCGACTCGCTCGAGCGAACGGCCGAGCACGATGAAACGCCACGCGTCGTCGTGGCTCATCGTCGCGTCGGCGAGACCCGACACGATCGCGGCGCGGTCGCGCACCCAACCCAGGAAGCCGTGCTGGGCGTAGACCGATCGCCCACTTCGCGCGTCGAGGGCGCTGTGGGTGGCGTTGATGCTCCCCCACATCTCCGACGACATCGCGTCCCGAGCGCCGCGCGCGTTCTCCCACATCGCTTCGAGTGATCGAACGACCGACCCGTCGAATCGCGGATCGTCGACGAAGAACCCGACGAGCGACTCGACGTTCGTCCCCACCTCCCTGAGCGCGGCCGGTTCGGTCGCGCCCATGACCTCGACGAGTCGACGACAAGCCGACTCCTCACCGCCGACTCGGTCCTCGAGAAGCACATGCGAGTAAACGTCGAGGATGCGTGCGGTGGCTTCGGCGCGCTCGGCGTAGCGCCCGAGCCAGTAGAGGGACTCCGCGATGCGGCTCAACACGCAGGTGCCGCCTTCATTGTTGTTGAGCCGCCTGCTCGGTGGCGGCGGGCAACATGTCGAACGGTTGACGCGCGAGCGGCTCGCACTCGCTGCCGTCGGCGACGCTCGTGGCTTCGTGCTCGACGTCGGCGCCGTCCGGCGCGAGCACCCATGTGTCCTTCGACCCCCCACCCTGGCTCGAATTCACGACGAGACTTCCCTCGTCCAAAGCGACGCGCGTGAGACCACCGGGCACGACCCACACCTTCTCACCGTCGTTCAGCGCGAACGGTCGGAGGTCGAGGTGCCGCGGCTTCATCTCGGTGCCCACGTACGTCGGCGCGGTCGAGAGCGCAACCGGCTGCTGTGCGATCCAAGCGCGTGGCGCGGCCTCGACCGCGACACGAACCTCTTCGAGGGCCTCCGCGCCCGCGCGCGGACCGATCACAATGCCCTTCCCGCCCGATCCGTCCGCCGGCTTCCAGACAAGTTGATCGAGATGATCGAGCGCCCACGAGCGCACGTCGACATCGTCGAGCATGAACGTCTCGACATTCGCGAGAAGCGGGCGCTCGCCGAGATAGAACTCGATCATCGCCGGAACGAAGGGATATACGGCCTTGTCGTCGGCGACGCCGTTGCCGAGGAAGTTCGCGATCGCGACGTTGCCCGCACGAGCCGCGTTCACGATCCCAGGGCACCCCAGCATGGAGGTCGGCAGGAAGTGGAGCGGATCGAGGAACTCGTCGTCGACTCGCCGGTAGACAACATCGACGCGCTCTTCGCCGCTCGTCGTCAGCATGTAAAGCACGTTGTCGCGGCAGACGAGATCACGGCCCTCGACGAGCTCGACTCCCATCTGGCGGGCCAGGAACGAGTGCTCGAAGTACGCGGCGTTGTGCACGCCGGGCGTGAGCAGTACGACCCGAGGGTCGTCGACGCCGCGAGGCGCGGTCGCGCTGAGCGTCTGCAGCAGCCGCGACGGATAATCCGACACGGGTTGCACCCGGTGCGCGGCAAACAGCTCGGGGAACACGTGGGTCATGGCACGCCGGTTCTCGACGACGTACGAGACACCCGACGGGGTACGGAGGTTGTCCTCGAGCACGCACATCTTCCCGGACGCATCGCGCACGAGGTCGATGCCCGCAACATGTACGCGCACACCGCCCGGAGGAGCGATTCCGCACGCGGCCCGATGGAAATGCGAAGAGGTGACGATCAGCCGCCGCGGGACGACACCGGCGCGCATGATCTCGCCCGGGCCGTACACGTCGTCGAGGAACCGCTCGAGGGCGCGCACGCGCTGCGCGACCCCGCGCTCGATCCGCGACCACTCCGTCGCGGAGATGACACGCGGAACGAGGTCGAGGGGGAAGGGTCGCTCCTCACCCGAGTGCGCGAACGTGATGCCCTGGTCACGAAAGACGCGGTCCCGAGTCGCGCACCGCTCGTCGAAGTCATGCTTCGACAGCGTCTGCACGTGCTCGTACAGCGCGCGGTAGTCGAGCCGGGTGTCGCCGGCCGCGTCGAACATCTCGTCCCAAGCGTCGATGGGTTCGTACGCGTCGAGGAGATCGCCCACCACGTTGACCCTGGCGCGCGAGCTGATCGCCGGCGTGTCTCCCCGATGAAGCACCGGTAACTTCTTCATGCCTGCTATCTGACGGCGCCGCTAGCGTGAGACGGCGATGACGGGCGAAACCGCCGAAACCAATGCCGCCGAGCGGCGCCGCTGGAACGACGAGCGCTGGACCGCGCTCTGGCCGAAGCGGGAGCGGTTCACCAACGCCGTCACTCCCCGGCTGCTCGACGCGCTGGCGCTCGCACCGGGCGAGCGCGTACTCGATATCGGCTGCGGCGGGGGCATGGCGTCGATCGAAGCCGGCCGGCGCGTGTCGCCGGAAGGAGCGGTGGTCGGCGCGGATCTCTCGACCCCGCTGGTCGAGCTGGCGCGGCGGCGAGCGCACGAGGCATCTGCCGGCAACATCTCCTTTCAGGTCGTCTCCTTTCAGGTCGTCGACATGCAGCACGACCAGGTGCCCGGCGCTCCCTTCGACGTCGCGATGAGTCAATTCGGCGTCATGTTCTTCGACGAGCCCGTCACCGCCTTCGCCAACATCGCGCGCCATCTCCGCCGGGGCGGGCGCGTCGGCTTCGCGTGTTGGCAATCGGCCGAGCGAAACCCGTGGTTCTTCGCCCTCGCACTCGCGCGCTTCCTGCAACCGGTTCCTCCGCCGGCTGAGGGGAAGTCGCCGACCGGGCCCTTCGCACTCGCCGACCCGGAGCGAACCGCGAGGATCCTGCGTGACGCCGGGTTCTCCGACATCCGGCGGACCGCCATCGAGTTCACGGTCGACCTTCCCGAGGACGCGCTCGTCGACGATGACCAGCTCGCGTTCATGGGCGTGGCCGATTCCGACATGACCGACGCGCGCAGGGCGATCGACGAGCACATGGCCAGGTTCAGGCTGGGCACCGACGTTTCCCGCTTCCCGCTCGCGATCCAGATCTTCGAGGCTCGCCGCTAACCACGCCGCGCACCCGGCATTTCGGGGGTCTCGTGACTTAATTGGTTGGTGGACGGCGAGGTCGATTTCGAGGCGTGGTACCGGCATGTGCACCCGCGTCTCGTGTCGGCGTTGTCGTTGATCGCCGGCGACGTGGACTTGGGTCGTGACGCAGTGGACGAGGCGTGCGCGCGGGCATTGGAGCGTTGGTCGCGGGTGCGGTCGATGCGTTCGCCTGCGGGTTGGACGTATCGGGTGGCGCTGCACGTGTTGCGTCGTCGTCAACGTCGTGCCGGACGTGAACGGGAGCTTCTCGCGCAGACCGGTCGCCGGTCCGCCTTCCCGCCACCGATGATGGAGGTCTGGCTCGTCGTCGCGGCCTTGCCGGTACGTCAGCGCACGGCTGTTGTGCTGCGTCACATCGGGGACCTGACAGAAAAGGAGATCGCGCGCGCGATGGGAGTCACGCGTAGCACCGTGTCGTCAACGCTTGCGGACGCCCATCGAACGCTTGCCGATGCCCTCGCCGAGGAGGACGTGCACGATGCCTGAGTTTCCCGAGTTCCACCGGCGCGTCGCGCGGCTCATCGCCGAACCACCCGTTGAGCCGACGCCCGTCCCGGCGCTGCACGAGCGTGCGCGCCGGATACGGCGGCGGCGAAGGACGAGCGTTGGCGTGCTCGTGCTCGTCGCGGCTGTCGCGACCGTGGTGGGCGCGTGGCCGCGCGGGTCCAGATCGACCTTCGTGCAGGTCGGACCTCCGCCCTCTCCCACGGTCGCGTACGTTA
>JAUZEM010000561.1 GCA_030839005.1 Actinomycetota bacterium
ACCTCGCTCCGTTGCTCGGCACCAAGCCGGTGTCGATCTCCGACCCTGCGTTCGTGGAGTCGGAGCAGGCGGTCGACGACCAGGTTCGGCGCATGCTCGCGATCAAGGGCACCCGGACGGTCGACGAGATCCACCGCGAGCTCGGTCACGTGCTCTGGGACAACTGCGGCATGGCGCGCTCCGAGCAGAGTCTGTCGAAGGCGCTGTCCGAGATTCCCGCCATCCGCGAGGAGTTCTGGAAGAACGTCTGTGTGCTCGGCGAGAACGAGAGCCGCAACCAGTCACTCGAGAAGGCCGGCCGCGTCGCCGACTTCCTCGAGTTCGGCGAGCTACTCGTGCTCGACGCGTTACGACGCAACGAGAGTTGCGGAGGCCATTTCCGCGAGGAGTACCAGACCGAAGAGGGCGAGGCGCTACGCGACGACGAGCACTACGCGTACGTCGCGGCCTGGGAGTTCAAGGGTGTCGACAACGAGCCCGAGCTCCACAAGGAACCACTGAACTTCGAGTTCGTGCACCCGTCGACCCGTTCGTACAAGTAGAGGATCAGATGAGCGACGCCACCACGCACACCGCCGCGATGCGCATCACGCTGACCGTCTGGCGCCAACCGTCGCCCGACGCCGCCGGGAAGTTCGAGACCTACGACGTCCCGGGCGTGATCCCCGACATGTCGTTCCTCGAGATGCTCGACGTCGTGAACGAGCGTTTGATGCACGACGGCAAGGAACCGATCGCCTTCGACCACGACTGTCGAGAAGGCATCTGCGGTGCGTGCGGGTTCATGATCAACGGGCAGGCGCACGGCCCCGAACGCGCCACCGCGACCTGCCAGCTGCACATGCGCAAATTCCGCGACGGCGACCACCTCACGATCGAGCCGTGGCGCGCCGCCGGCTTCCCGCTCGTCAAGGATCTCATCGTCGACCGCACCGCGTTCGACCGCATCATCGAGTCGGGCGGCTACGTGGGCGTCGGAACCGGTGGCGCGCCCGACGGAAACCTGATCCCGATCCCCAAGCCGGTCGCGGACGCGGCGATGGATGCCGCCGCGTGCATCGGATGCGGTGCCTGCGTGGCCGCGTGCCCGAACGGCGCGGCCCAGCTGTTCACCTCGGCGAAGATGCAGCACCTCAACCTGTTGCCGCAGGGTCAGGCCGAGCGTTGGGACCGCACGATCAACATGGTCGAGTCCATGGAGACCTACTTCGGCTCGTGCACGAACCACCGGGAGTGCGAGGCCGCGTGCCCGAAGTCGATCTCGATCGACTTCATCGCCCTGATGAACAAGGACTACGCGAAGGCGCAGCTCAAGCAGCGCCGCTTGGTGGGCCAGACGTTCCCGTAGGCACTCCCCGTCGGCCTGCAACGAGGTCTCAGAGCGCTGACTCGAGCAGACTTGCAAAGCCGTCCGGGTCGGTCACGGCCGGTATGTGCCCGGAGTCGAGACGTATCACGTTCGGTGCGCGAGGAAGGTGCGTCAGCATCTGCTCCTGCATCTCCGACGGCACCGGTCGATCCCGCGTGTTGAGCAGATAGGTGACCGGCACGGACGCGGCAACCGACCAGTGGACGGGCTGGAAATAGTGGTGCACCGTGTCCGCCACACACCGAACCGGGTCCACCACGAACGAGAGCGTGTCGTCGTCGAGGGGATCGCCGCCGTACGCGTACCGGAACGGTTCTGGATCGTCGGGCGGCCCCGGCAGCGTGATCACCGTGCCGTCGCGCCGCGCCTGCTCGACGGACGCGACGAGGCCGTCGCGATGCCTGGGCTTCATGCAATCGATCCCGCATCCGCCCTCGACGGGTACGAGCGCGGCGCTGAGCACGACGTGCGCGACGCGGTCGCCGAGACCCGCGACGACGCCGGGCACGACGAGCCCACCCGACGAGTGCGCCACCAGGATGATCGGCGCCGTCCCGCCGGCGGCTTCGACGTCGGCGAGTACCGAGGCCACCTCGTCATCGACGCTCAACGTGGCGAAGTCGGCCGGCTTGCCGTTCCTTCCGGGCAGGTCGACGGCGAGCGCCGGCCGGTCGACGTACGGCAACAGCCGATCCCAGAACCGGGCGGTCGACCCGCCTCCATGGATGAACACGTAGGTCACGATGAAGAATCAGGCGCGGGCGACCGCGTCGAGCGCTTGCTGCAGGTCGGCCACCAAGTCGGCTTGCGACTCGATGCCCACCGATAAGCGCACGAGGCGGGAATCGACCTCGAGCGGCGAGCCGGCGACGGACGCGTGCGTCATCCGGGCGGGATGCTCGATGAGCGACTCCACCGCGCCCAGCGATTCGGCCAGCGTGAAGAGACGAGTGCGGGTGACGAGCTCGAGCGCGGCATCCTCGTCGTTCGCGAGGAACGACACCATGCCGCCGAAGTCGCGCATTTGACGGCACGCGACGTCGGACTCGTCGGGATAGAGCACCCTCGCGACGGCATCGTGCTCGCGGAGCATCCGGACGATCGCCTGCGCATTCGTGCAGTGCTCGCGCATTCTCACCGCGAGCGTCTTCACTCCCCGTGACACGAGATAGCAGTCGAAAGGCGAAGGCACCGCGCCCATCGCGTTCTGCAGGAACCGCAATTCGTCGGCGAACTCCGCGTCGTTCACCGCGATGAATCCTCCCACGACATCGGAATGACCACCGAGGTACTTCGTCGAGGAGTGGACCGACGCGTCGGCCCCGAGCGCGAGCGGTTTTTGCAGGTACGGAGTGGCGAAAGTGTTGTCGACGATCACCCGCGCGTCCTGCTCCTGCGCCGCGCGCGCCACGGCCTCGATGTCGACGATCGAGAGCAGCGGGTTGGTCGGGGTCTCGATCCAGACCATGCGGGTCTCGGGCCGCCACGCCGCTTCGAGCGCGCGCAGATCGCGCAGGTCACATGCCGACCACGCGATCCCATGACGTTCGTATACGCGTGCGACCAGCCGGTAGGTGCCGCCGTACGCGTCGTTCGGGATGATCAGATGGTCGCCGGGATCGAGTGTGCGCAGGATGGCATCCTCGGCCGCGAGACCGCTCGCGAACGCAAGGCCGTGCCGCGCGTCCTCGAGCGAGGCGACGCACGTCTCCATCGCGCTACGAGTCGGGTTGCCGCTGCGCGAATATTCGTAGCCGCGATGCTTTCCGACCGCGTCCTGGGCGAATGTCGTCGCCAGGCTGATCGGCGGCACGATCGCACCCGTGCTCGGGTCGGGCTCATGACCGGCGTGGATCGCGCGCGTCTCGAAGCCGTCGCCGGTAGTCCCGCTCACGGCGAGGTGCTCATGCGGGTGAACGCACCGCGAGGAAGCCGAGCACGTCGGAACGGGTCAGTACGCCGATCGGATGGCCCCCGTCGAGGACGAGGACCGACGGTCCGGCGTCGAGGCATTCGACGACGCGCGCCACTCCTTCACCGATACCGATCATCGGCATCGGTGGATCCATGATCTCGGCGATCGGGTGGTCGAGCACGACGGGATCGCGGAACGCGAGATCCATCAGCTCGAGCTCGCGCAGCGTCCCGGTGACCTCCTTCGCCGCGAGCGGTAGCTCCGTGGTGACCGAGACGACGAGCTGCGAGACGCCGGTCTGGTGCATCAGCGTGATCGCGTCGCGCACGGGCCGGTCGGGCGTGATGAGAACGAGCTCGGGCATCGCATGGCCCTTCGCCGCGAGCACGTCGCCCGCAACGGGCCCGTCGACCCGCAGGAAGCCCATGTGGAACATCCACTCGTCGGAGTAGATCTTCGAGAGGTAGCCGCGTCCGGAATCGGGGATCAGCACCACGACGACGTCGTCGGGGTCGCAGTCGCGCGCGACGGTCAGCGCCGCGTGCACTGCAGTGCCTCCCGATCCGCCGATCAGCAAACCCTCGTCGCGCGTGACCCGCCGCGCGGTGAGGAACGCGTCGGCGTCGCTCACCTCGATGACCCGATCGACGATCGCCTGATCGAACGTGGTCGGCCAGAAGTCCTCACCGACCCCCTCGGTCAGATACGGGCGACCGGTGCCGCCGGAATACACCGAGCCCGACGGATCGGCGCCGACAATTTGCACGGTCGCGCTGCGTGCCTTCAGGAACCGCCCGACGCCGGTGATCGTCCCGCCCGTGCCGATACCCGCGACGAAGTGCGTGACGCGCCCGCGCGTCTGTTCCCAGATCTCCGGGCCCGTGGTGTGCTCGTGCGCGAGCGGGTTGGCGGCGTTCGAGTACTGGTCGGGCCGGAACGCACCCGGCGTCTCGCGCACCAGTCGCTCGGCCGTCGAGTAATACGAGCGGGGGTCCTCGGGAGGAACCGCCGTCGGGCACACGACGACTTCTGCCCCGTAGGCACGCAGCAGCGCGACCTTCTCGTCGCTCATCTTGTCGCTCATCACGAAAATGCAGCCGTAGCCGCGTTGGGCGGCGACGATCGCCAGGCCCGAGCCCGTGTTGCCCGAGGTCGGCTCGACGATCGTCCCGCCCGGCTTGAGCAATCCGTCGCGCTCCGCCGCGTCGATCATGGCGACCGCGACGCGATCCTTGACACTGCCACCCGGATTCGTGGTCTCGACCTTGGCGACGAGCGTGCACCGAACGCCTTCGGCACCGCTCACGCGCGGCAGCCGCGTCAGCGGCGTACGGCCGACGAGATCGAGAATCGAATCGGCCGCGTCGATCGGTGGCAGGGCTTCGGCCATTCACCGACGCTACTCCGGAGGGGCCCGGCGGCATGCCGTGCGCCGTTGGGCCCTTGCGGATTCCGACCGGCGACTATTTGCACTCCGTAGACGAACCGCGTAGAAGGATCGTGATGGTGCACCGCCACGTTTACTCGATCGAGCTGAACGCGCCTCCCGAAGAGGTATGGGAGGTGTTCTGGTATCGCGCCCCCGACCGTCCGCAACCGAAAGACGTCACAACGCGCATCGAGATCCTGCATCCGGGCGACGACACCGGCAACGGTCTCGTCCGCCACTGCTACTTCCCGGTGCCGAAGTGGCTCATGTCGCGCGGGGTCGGGCAGTCGTGGGAATGGCTCACGGACGTGAAGCCTTTCGAGTCGTGGCGCTACGACGCGGTCGGCAAGCCGTTGTGGTCTCGGGCGACCGGCTGGACCCGGTTGACCGATCTCGGCGACGGACGAACGCGCGTCACGTTCATCGAGGAGTACGAGGCGTTCAACCCGATCATGCGTGTGCTCCTCGAAAAGACGGTCCACCGCCGGCTCTCGAGGGACAACGACACGATCCTCGCCGCGCTCGAAGGCGGATTGCGCTGGCACCGGAAGCGGCGCGCTCGGACCGCGGACACGACGGAGCACGCGGCCGAGAATTGACGGTCCGACTCTTCGTCTACGGCACGCTCGCGCCGGGTGACGAGGCCTGGCCCGTGCTCGAACCCTGGGTGGTCGGCGAACCGTTCGCCGATGCGGCCGCCGGTTGCCTGTACGACACCGGGCGCGGCTACCCCGCCGCGACGTTTCAACACAACCGTCGGAGCCTCGTGCACGGGACTGTCGTCACCCTCGACCCCGCCCGGGCGTCGCTCGCCCTCGACACGCTCGACCGTTACGAAGGCGACGAGTACGAGCGCGTCTCAGTGCGGACCGAGAGCGGCGTCGAGGCTGCGACCTATGTCTGGATCGCGTCTCTGACCGGCTGCCGGCTCGTTCCCGGAGGCCGATGGCGCGACCGGCGATGAGCTGAGTCCGAGCGCCGAGCCGGACACGACGGATTTACCGCGCGGGACCTAGCCTGCGGCACGTGTCCGACCACTCGTTCGCGCGCGCCTGGCAGACCGTCGCCGCGCTCGCGCCCGACCGCACTGCCCTCGTCTGTCGCGACCGACGCCTGACGTTCGCGCAGTTCGACGACCGGGCCGAGCGACTTGCCCACGTGCTGCGCGCCTCGGGTCTCGAACCCGACGACAAGGTCGCGATCATGTGCGTCAACGCGCCCGAGTACATGGAGGCGTTCTTCGGCGCCCAGAAGCTCGGATGCGTGCCGGTCAACGTGAACTACCGGTACGTCGGCGCCGAGCTCGCGTTCCTCCTCGACAACTCCGACGCGGTCGCGCTCGTGTATCACGACGACTTCGCGACGACCGTCG
>JAUZEM010000045.1 GCA_030839005.1 Actinomycetota bacterium
GCTCCTCGGCCTTCGCGCGGATGTCGTCGCTCGCCTCGCGCGCGGATCGCAACAGCCGCGCCGTCTCCTCGCCGAGGGCATCGAGCAGCTCCTGTTCCGAGAGCGGGCGCGGCGCGCGAACCTGCTCCTCGAGCGCGTCGAGCGTCGCCTCGAGCTCCTGCTCACGGGAGCGGGCAACGGCGAGCTCCTCGGACACGCGCCTCAGGAACGAGCGGACTTCGGTCTCGCTGAAGCCGCGCACACCTTTCGCAAACGACCGGCTTGCAACCTCGTCGGCCGAAAGACGCGGCGTGCTCGAGATCAATCGTTGTCGCCGGTCGGACTCGCTCATCGGAACCCCCAAACCCCCGACGTGAGGGATGCCGTGTGTCCGCCTCACTGACATGCTAATCGCGTACCGCGCATAAATCGCCCCTCGCGGCGCGGGTCAGGCGCAGTTCATGCGGCGACCGTCGACGAACTGGTCGGGACGTTCGGTGTTACGGCAGCACCGCCGACGACGCGCAGCGCCTCGAGTGCTTGTGCGAACGTCGACACCGGCTTCACTTCGATCTTGCCTCCGGCGCGCTCGCCGGCGCGGGCCAAGTCGGCCTTGCAGCTCGCGAGCGCGGCGGCCTGGTCGTCGGGCGAGCATTGCGGGACGATGAACAACTTCACACCCGCGGCGCGCGCGGCGACCGCCTTCTGCTCGATGCCACCGATCTCTCCGACGTTGCCCGCCGAGTCGATCGTGCCGGTCACCGCTACGCGGTTCCCGCCCGTGATATCGCCAGGAGTGAGGTCGTCGACGATCGCGAGCGTCATCGCGAGACCCGCCGACGGACCGCCGATGTCCCTCGTGTCAACCGCAACCTTGACCGGAGACGTGAAGCGCGGCAGCAGAGAGACGCCGATCCCCTTGTGGCCTTGGGCCGGGCCATCCGTGAACACGCCGAGCTTCACGGCCACGCTGAGCTGCTTTCCCGCGCGCTCGACAACCAGCGACACTTGCTCACCGACCTTGTGCTTCGCGATCGCCACGGTGAGATCGTTCGCCGCGACGATCTTGTGCCCGTCCGCCGAGACGACCACGTCGCCCCAGTGCAGAACCTTGATCGCCGGCATCCCGGGCGAGAGATCGCTCACCGTCAGACCGGGCAGGACACTCACCTTGTAGCCCGCGGTTCGGAGCGCGACCACAGTCGCCGCGTCCTTCGCGTCGGCCATCTCCTGCAGGTCTCTCTCATTCTGCTGGGTCGGGGAAAGCTTGCCCGGGTTGATGTCTCCGTCCTTGGCGAGATCGATGTCGGAGTCGAGACGCGCCCGCACGTACTGCCACAGATTCACGTGATACGCCAAACGCACGAAAAGGAGGCGGATGTCGCCGCGTGGTGCGGGGTATGCCTTCGCGCCCTGAACCGATACGAGTGGCGGGAGAGACAAGGCGTCGCCCGGCGCGATCGTCGTGTACGGAACCCGAATCGCGAAGCCTGCGATCACCGCGGCGACGAGGACGAGCGCGACACCGAGGCCGATCCGCGCCGACAACGGGATCCGCCGGGGAGAAGGACCACCGACCGGACCTTCGAAGCCGGGTTCCGAGCCGGCGCCGGGCGCGGTCGCCGTCCTTTCGGTGTCCATTCGTTCAGCTCTGCGCGCAGTTCTGGGCGCGGCGCGAAGAACGAGCAACCGACAAAACGCGAATGACGCGAATGACGTGAGTGATGTGAGTGATGTCGTGGGGCCCCGGCGTGTCCATCGCCCAACAGAGTGCCATGCCGGCGCCGGCGCTCGGACGCGGGCGGCGGCCGCGCATCTACCAGCCGTTTCTGCAGGGCCGGTGTCGCCCCGTCCTCGACACCGGCCCCGGAGCATTGAACGACGATCGGCGGGCGACTGTCCGCCCGGGCCGTCCGGTCCGTCCCATCAGGATCGGCAAACCAGCAGTGCCTCTGAAGGGAATCGCGCCGATACGGTGCGCGTCATGGATCCCAACGCGAGAGCCGCAGCCGTCGCGGTTCAGCGCGATGCACAGGAGCTCGAGGCCCGCGCGGTCGACGATCCCGACCCGCGCGTGCGCGCGGTCGCGATCGCGGCGCTCGTGCGCACGGCCCCGCGCCGCGCGAGCGTGCCGGTCTGGCGGCGCGCGGCCCGCGATGCGGACGCTCGCGTCCGTCGCCGGTCGGCCGAGGTCGCGCCCAGGCTCGGCCGCGCGGGTACGTGCGCGGTGCTCGTCGAGTTGCTCGGCGACGACGACGCGTGGGTCGCCGAGGCAGCCGCGTACGCGATCGGCGAGCACCCGCGTCCGTCGCGCTCCGCGATCACCTCGGTGGTGCGCGCCGCGACGACGCACCCCGACCCACTCGTACGAGAGGCGGCCGTCGCCGCGCTGGGCGCGCAGGGCGATCCGGCGACCCTTCCGGCTGTGCTCGCCGCGTGCGGCGACAAGCCCGCCATTCGCCGGCGCGCGGTCCTCGCGCTCGCGGCCTTCGAAGGTGACGCGGTCGAGGCGCGGCTGCAGGCGGCGTTGGAAGACCCCGACTGGCAGGTGCGCCAGGCCGCCGAGGACCTCCGGGCCGTCAGCCCATGACGGCGCTATTTCCGGGTCGACTCCACGCTCCGCTCCCCTCCGGTCGCTGCGCGGTCGTCTCCTAATTCCGGGTCGACTCCACGCTCCGCTCCCCTCCGGTCGCTGCGCTGTCGTCTCCCTACTCCATGAAAAGTTCGCGGAGGCTGTCGAAGCTCTCGAGGCACCGGCCGGCGCCGAGCACGACGCACTCGAGCGGCGCGTCGACCAAGTGCACCGGCAGGTCGGTCTCCTCACTGATGCGACGGTCGAGGCCGCGCAGCATGCCGCCACCGCCGACGAGGTGCACACCGTTCAGGATGAGATCCTGCGCGAGCTCGGGCGGGGTTCGCGCCAGGCACGCGATCACTGCGTCGCAGATCGCACGGAGTTGCTCCTCGATCGCGCCGCGCACTTCCTCGGGCACGAGCATGATCGTCTTGGGGAGGCCCGACATCAGATCGCGCCCGCGCACCTCCGCCTTGAACTCGTCGTCGATCGGGTACGCCGAACCGATGGCGAGCTTGATCTCCTCCGCGGTGCGCTCACCGATCGCGATGCCGTACTCCCGGCGCACGTAGCCCTGGACCGCGGCGTCCATGTCGAAGGAACCGACCCGCAGGGCTTCCAGCGCGACGATGCCGCCGAGCGAAATCACCGCGATCTCGGTTGTGCCACCGCCGACGTCGATCACCATGTTGCCCATCGGCTCGTGAATCGGCAGTCCGGCCCCGATCGCCGCCGCCATGGGCTGCTCGAGCAGATGGGTCTGGGCCGAACCGGCGCGGCGCGCGGCCTCCAGCACTGCGCGCTTCTCGACGTGGGTGATCGCCGAGGGCACGCAGATGAGAACGCGCGCGCGCGACATGCGGTTGACCCCGGCGCGCTGGAACAAGAGGCGGATCATCCGTTGGGTGATGTCGAAGT
>JAUZEM010000078.1 GCA_030839005.1 Actinomycetota bacterium
GCGAAGCGATCCAGCGGGTGGCGATGCTCGCGGAGCTCGTGGACGTGCCCGTGCTCATCGTGCACGTGTCGACGGT
Source organism: Actinomycetota bacterium (assembly GCA_030839005.1). Lineage (GTDB taxonomy): Bacteria > Actinomycetota > Acidimicrobiia > IMCC26256 > PALSA-610 > PALSA-610. Next base: position 77 of record JAUZEM010000078.1, read on the forward strand.
CGAAGGCATCGAAGCGATCCGCGAGGCGCGCAGGCGGGGCGCGAAGATATACGGCGAGACCTGTCCGCAGTACCTGTTTCTCACCGCCCGGGACATCGATCGGCCTGGTATGGAAGGCGCGATGTTCTGCTGTAGCCCGCCGCCGCGCGACGAGGCGGCGCAGGAGGCGTGCTGGCGCGGCCTCTCCGACGGAGCGCTCGACGTGTATTCGTCGGACCACGCGCCCTATCGCTACGACGAAAGCGGGAAGCTGCCGAAAGGCGAGCGCACGACGTTCAAGGAAATGGCGAACGGCGTGCCGGGGCTGGAGCTTCGGCTGCCGCTGCTCTTCACGTTCGGCTATCGCGCAGGCCGGGTGTCGCTGCCGGAGTTCGTCGATCTGACGGCGACGCGTCACGCGAAGATTTACGGTTGCTATCCCCAGAAAGGCGACATCGCCGTCGGCGCGGACGCCGACATCGCAATCTGGGATCCGGAGCGCAGGCTCATGATCACGCCCGAGCTCGTGCACGACAACGTCGGCTACACGCCCTACGCGGGACGGGAGTTGCAGGGCTGGCCGGTGATCGTGCTCTCGCGCGGCGAGATCATCGTTCATCACGGCAAGCTCAGCGCGGAGCGCGGGCGGGGCCGCTTCATCGCGCGCGGCCAGTCCGATGCGACCGTGCCTTCGGGGAAAAAAGTACCTGAAATGGCGCAGCTCGACGCGTGGGGCACACCGCTCCGGCCCTAGGCTATCCCGCGTGCCAGCCGAGCCTCATCCGCCCCATCGCCATCGAGACCGCCGCCTGCGTGGGCTCGACCACTGGAATGTGCAGCGCGTCCTGCAGTGCTTTCCGATAGGCCGCCATGCCGGCGCAGCCCATGAACACGACGTCCGCGCCGTGCTCGTCGCGAAGCTTCTCGCCGGCTTCGCGCAGGCGGCCGAACGTTCGGTTCGCATCGGCAAGCTCGGTGACGCCGAGGCCGAGCGGCACCTCGGCGGCGAGGCGGTCGCTGACCCCGAGCGCGGCGATGTAGCGCAGGTGTCGCGGAATCGATTTCCTCAGGATGGCAATCACGCCGAACTGCTGACCGAGCGTCAGTGCGGTGAGGATCCCGCACTCCGCGATGCCGAGCACCGGTTTCTTCGTCAGCTCGCGGACGGAGTGCAGTCCCGGGTCGCTGAAGCACGCGACGACGAACGCGCCGTAACGCGCCTCTCGTGCCTCTACGAAGCGCAAGAGCGGCGCAACGACGCCGTCGACGTGCTGCTGCGTTTCGATTCCGGGCGGACCCTCTTCGAGCGTCACGCATTCGATCGCCGGTCCGCCGGCGAAGCGCAAAGGCTCGCACGCTTCGTTCATCGCCGCGGTGACGGCGGTGCTCGAGTTCGGATTGATGACGAGCATGCGGTCGGTCACGCGGAGATTATACGGTCAGGAATGAGCTCATGACTTACCCCAGGGATCTTGTCGGCTACGCCAACCGCCCGCCGGATCCGCGCTGGCCGCGAAGCGCGCGTCTCGCGATCAATTTCGTACTCAACTACGAAGAAGGGTCCGAGTACTCGGTGCCCGACGGCGACGGCTGCTCGGAAACATCGCTCTCGGAAAGCGCGAGCCAAGTCCCGCCCGGCACGCGGGATCTCACCGTCGAGTCGGTCTACGAATACGGAAGCCGCGTCGGATTCTGGCGCGTCATGCGGCTCTTCGCCGAACGCGGTCTGCCGCTCACCGTGTTTGCGTGCGCGCTCGCGCTCGAGCGCAATCGCGATGCAGCGGCGGCCATAGCCGCGGCGGGGCACGACGTCTGTGCGCACGGATGGCGCTGGTTCAAGCACTGGCTGCTCGAGGAAGCGGAGGAGCGCGACCACATCGCCCGTGCGGTCGCGTCGCTCGAGCGCTCGCTCGGCAAGCGTCCGATCGGGTGGTACTGCCGGACCGGACCGAGCGTGAACACGCGCAGGCTCGTCGTGGAGGAGGGCGGTTTTATCTACGACAGCGACGCCTACAACGACGAGCTGCCGTACTGGGTCGAGGTTGACGGCAAACCGCACCTCGTCGTTCCGTATACGAACGACGTCAACGATACCAAGTTCATGAATCCCGCCGGCTTCGGCAGCGGCGAAGACTTCTTCCACTACCTCAGGGACACATTCGACATGCTGTACGGCGAAGGCGCGGTCTCGCCGCCGCGGATGATGTCGGTCGGCCTGCACGCGCGCATCGTCGGCAGGCCGGGCCGCGCCGTCGCGCTGGCACGTTTCCTCGATTACGTGGCGCGGCATGAGGACGTCTGGATCTGCCGCCGCGAAGAGATCGCAAGGCACTGGATCGCGACGCATCCGGCGCCCCGTTGAACCCATCAGGAGAAAGAACCATGAGTGCAGACGACGACCGCTTAAGCGCCGGCTGGATCGACGAAGAAGCGCGCGTGCTCCACGGCATCACGACCCGCGCACCCGGCCGTGACGCGGAGCTCGCGGCAGAAGTGACGCGCCTCAGTCGCGCGGTGCTCGACGCCGCACGCGAGCTCGACTTCGACGATCAGCCGGGAGATTTTCCTGCGACGTTGATGGCGCTGCGCGACGTCGGGAGCGACGTCAGGAGACCCGCGACGTCCTCGATTTGTCGATCGCGGCGGCGGCGCGGGCGCTGAGTGCGCGCAAGATTTCGTCCGTCGAGCTCACGCGCGCGTGTCTCGCGCGGGCCGAGGCGGTGAATCCACGGCTCAACTGCTTTCTCGCGATCGAGGCCGGCGATGCGCTGGCCGCCGCGGAGCGCGCCGATGCCGAGATCGGCCGCGGCGAGCGCCGGGGGCCGCTGCACGGCGTGCCGCTCGCGCACAAAGACATGTTCTATCGCGCCGGCAAAGTGACGACGGGCGGTTCGAAAATCCGCCGCAGCTTCGTGCCCAGCTTCGATTCGGCCATCGCGAAACGCCTCGAGGCGGCCGGGGCCGTGTGGCTCGGGAACCTCAATATGTCGGAGTTCGCGGCCAATCCCGCCGGACACAACTTTCACTACGGCCATTGCCGCAATCCGTGGGATCCGCAACGCATCACCGGCGGATCGTCGAGCGGGTCGGCCTCCGCGGTCGCCGCGCGCGCCTGTTTCGGCTCCATCGGTTCGGACACCGGCGGATCGATCCG
>JAUZEM010000087.1 GCA_030839005.1 Actinomycetota bacterium
GGCCAGGTGCTGTCGCTGCGCGAGAAGGAGTTCGTGCAGGCGGCCAAGGCGCTCGGCGCATCGAACACGCGCATCATGTTCAGGGAGATCCTCCCGAACCTCGTCGCGCCGCTGATCGTGTACGCGACGCTGGTGATCCCGCAGAACATCCTCTTCGAGGCCGCGCTGTCGTTCCTGGGAGTCGGCGTCCAGCCGCCGGATGCGAGCTGGGGCGAGATGATCTCCGAGGCAACCAGCATCTTCGACAGCGCGTGGTGGTTCATGCTCTTCCCGGGTGCGGCTCTGCTTCTGACCGTGCTCGCGTTCAACCTTCTCGGTGACGGCTTGCAGGACGCACTCAACCCGCGGTCGTCGCGGTGAGGTCGCAAATCGACAACAAGACGGGCCCGTGAGAACACATGGGTGAAAGGAGCAGGATGCACACGCGCATAACAAGGATCGGGCTGATGCTCATCCTCGTCGCGGCGCTCGTAGCGAGCGGCTGTGGCAGCAGCAAGAAGAGCAGCTCGTCGGGCGGCAAGAAGGGTGGCGAGGTGACCATCCTCGAGGCCGCAGGCGGCGTCGACAGCCTAGACCCCGGCTACTGGTACTACCAGACCGACTACAGCGACCTGGGCCAGACGGTGCAGCGCCAGCTCTACGGCTGGCCGCCCGACGCGACCCAGCCCGTGCCCGACCTTGCGACCGCGAAGCCGACGCTCGCAAACGGCGGCAAGACGATCACGATCAAGATCAAGCCGGGCATCAAGTACGCCCCGCCGCATCAGACCCGAGTCGTCAAGTCGGCCGACTTCAAGTACGCGCTCGAGCGCTGCTTCCTGCCTTCGGTGGGCAACGGCTACGCCGGCGTGTACTACAGCGGCATCACCGGCGTGAAGGCCTTCCAGGCCGGCAAGGCCAAGGAGATCTCCGGCATCACGACGCCGGACGACTCCACGCTCGTGATCAAGACGGACCAGCCGCAGGGCGTGCTCACGACCGGCAACGCGCTGGCGCTGCCGTGCACGAGCCCGGTGCCGAAGGAGATCGCCGCGCAGTACGACGCGAAGAAGACGTCGACGTACGGCGAGCACCAGGCCTACACGGGCCCGTACATGATCGCCGGCACGGAGAAGACCGGAGCGGTCACGAAGACCGGCTACTCGCCGGGCAAACTCCTCGCGCTCGTTCGCAACCCGAGCTGGGACAAGAGCACGGACTTCCGTCCGGCCAACTTCGACAAGATCACGTTCAAGGGCGGCAACGACGTCACCGTCGCGAGCCGGCAGATCCTGAACGGGCAGGGCCTGATGTCGGGCGATTACGCCGCACCGCCGACGGCGATCCTGAAGTCGGCGCTGGCGTCGAAGAAGGACCAGCTCAACATCGCGCCGAGCCAGGGCATCAGGTTCATCTCCCTGAACACCAAGGTCAAGCCGCTGGACAACATCAACGTCCGCAAGGCGATCACAGCGGCCACCGACCGCGAGGCGCTGCGCGTGACGCGAGGCGGCCCGACCCTCGGGCCCATCGCCAACCACCTGATCCCGCCGGAGATGCCGGGATTCGAGGAGGCGGGCGGCCTTCAGGGACCGGGGTATGACTTCCTCGCGAACCCGAAGGGCGACCTGAACCTGGCGAAGTCGTACATGAAGAAGGCCGGCTACAAGAGCGGTCTGTACAGCGGTCCGCCGATCCTCGTGATCTCGGACAACCAGGATCCGGCCTCGAAGACGGGCCAGGCATTCGCGGAGCAGATCAAGCAACTCGGCTTCAAGCTGAACTTCCGGCAGGTTCAGCACGCCGACGTGATCTCGAAGTTCTGCGGCACGCCCAAGGCGGGCGTGGCGATCTGCCCGACGCTTGGCTGGGGGAAGGACTTCTTCGACTCCCAGTCGATGCTCGACCCGATCCTGAACGGGAAGAACATCGTTCCGGTCGGCAACACGAACGAGCCACAGGCGAACGACCCGACGCTCAACGCCGCGATGGACAAGGCGGAGACGCTCGTGGATCCGACGGCGCGCGCGAAGGCGTGGGCCGCGATCGACAAGCAGGCGACGGGCCAGGCGTTCTACATCCCGTGGCTGTGGGACAACCAGATCAACTTCGCGTCGAAGAACGTGAACGGCGTGAAGAACAAGTTCAACTCATCCTGGGACCTGACGGCGAGCTCGCTCAAGTAGCGCGAGCCGAGCGGAACCCGGAATGAACCCGGCCGTGACCCCCCGTCGCCCTCAGCGGCGGCGGGGGGCACCGTCACCGACCTGAGCCAATGGGACGCTTCGTAATACGCCGCCTCCTCTGGGCCGTCGTGCTCCTGTTCGTGGTGAGCTTCATCACGTTCATCATCTTCTACCTGTTCCCCTCCGCGGACCCAGCGGTGCTGCGCGCGGGCAGGCAACCGAACCCCGAGCTGGTGAAGCAGATCCGCCACAACCTCGGCCTCGACAACCCGTGGTACCAGCAGTACTTCGACTACATGAAGCAGCTCGTGCTGCACGGGAACTTCGGCTTCAGCTACCAGAACAACATCTCGGTGCGGCAGCAGATCTTCGACCGCCTGCCGGCCACGATCTCGCTCTCGGTCGGGGCGGCCGTGATCTTCCTGTTCTTCGGGATCCTCATCGGGATCATCTCCGGCACGCGCCCGCGCAGCCTGCTCGACCGCTTCACGATGGGCGGCTCGCTCGTGGCCATCTCGGCGCCGGTGTACTGGCTCGGCCTGGTGTCGCTCTTCCTGTTCGCGAACGACATCGGGAAGATCAAGATCTTCGAGGGCGCCGGCACCTATGTGCCGATTTCCGAGGATCCGGCGCAGTGGTTCGGGTCGCTGATACTGCCGTGGCTCGTGCTGGCGGCCTCGTTCACCGCGATCTACGCGCGCCTGCTGCGAGGCAACCTGATCGAGGTGATGTCCGAGGACTACATCCGCACCGCGCGCGCCAAGGGGCTGCGCGAGCGAAGAGTGGTGCTGCGCCACGGCGTGCGGAGCGCGATCACTCCGCTCGTCACCGCCGCGGGCATCGACATCGGCATCCTGCTCGGCGGCGCGATCCTCACTGAGAGCGTGTTCAACATCCCCGGCATCGGCCGGCTCGCATACGACTCGATCCAGAACAGCGACCTGCCGATGATCCAGGGCACGGTCCTGTTCGGGGCCTTCTTCATCATCTGCGCGAACCTGATCGTCGACATCCTGTACGCCTTCATCGACCCGCGCGTGAAATATGCCTGAGCCGCTGCTGACGGTTCGCGACCTGTACGTGCACTTCGAGACCGAGGACGGCCTGGTGAAGGCGGTCGACGGTATCTCCTACGACGTGGACCGCGGCCAGGCGCTCGGCATCGTCGGCGAGTCGGGCTCGGGCAAGAGCGTGTCGAGCCTCACCGTGATGGGGCTTACGCGGCAGAAGAACGCACGCATCTCGGGCGAGGTGCTGTTCGAGGGCCGCGACCTGCTGAAGGCCTCCGACAGCGAGCTGCGTGCGATTCGCGGCAACGAGATCGCGATGATCTTCCAGGACCCGCTGTCGTCGCTGCACCCGTACTACAAGGTGGGCTGGCAGCTCGTCGAGGCGCTGCGGGTGCACAACTCCTCGATGTCGAAGCAGGCGGCGCGCACGCGCGCCATCGAACTGCTCGACCTGGTCGACATCCCCGAGCCGAAGGCGCGCGTCGACGCCTACCCGCACGAGTTCTCGGGCGGCATGCGGCAGCGCGCGATGATCGCCCTGGCGCTCGCGAACGACCCCAAGCTCCTGATCGCGGACGAGCCGACCACCGCGCTCGACGTGACGGTGCAGGCGCAGATCCTCGACCTGATCCGGCGGCTCCAGAAGGACCTCGACACCGCCGTCGTCATCATCAGCCACGACCTCGGCGTGATCGCGGAGACCGCTCAGGAGGTGGCCGTCATGTACGCGGGCCGCGTGATCGAGCACTCCTCCACGGAGACGATCTTCAACGCGCCCGAGCACCCCTACACCTGGGGTCTGATCAAGTCGATCCCGCGGCTCGACTCGCCGCGCGACGAGCAGCTCGTCCCGATCCCCGGGCGGCCGCCCAGCCTGATCAACCTGCCGACCGGCTGCTCGTTCCACCCGCGCTGCCCGTACGTGCGCGAGCGCCACAAGCAGATCGACCCGCCGCTCGAG
>JAUZEM010000107.1 GCA_030839005.1 Actinomycetota bacterium
GCTCGATGTCGACGAGCGCTACCGCAACCTACCGTTCATCGCCGAGTACACCGGCGCGATAGAGCAGCGGTTCACGTGACCGACGAATTCGACGACAACCCGGGCGTCGACATCGAGCGGTTGGAGAAGGCCGTGCGCGAGATCCTCCTCGCGATCGGCGAGGACCCCGATCGCGACGGCTTGGTGCGCACGCCCCGCCGGGTCGCGGAGATGTACGCCGAGATCTGCAGCGGGCTGCACGAAGACCCCTCGCGGCATCTCACCGTGACCTTCGAGGCCAACCACGACGAGATGGTGCTCGTGCGCGACATTGCGCTGTACTCGATCTGTGAGCACCACCTCGCGCCGTTCCACGGGCGCGCGCACGTCGCGTACATTCCCGGTGAGGACGGCCGCCTCACGGGCCTCTCGAAGCTCGCGCGTCTGGTCGACGGTTTCGCGAAGCGTCCCCAGGTGCAGGAGCGACTCACGACTCAGATCGCGGACGCGCTCGTCGAAGTTCTCCAACCCCGCGGTGCGTTCGTGATGATCGAGGCCGAGCACCTGTGCATGTCGATGCGGGGGGTGCGCAAACCGGGCACGCTGACGCTGACCTCGGCCGTGCGCGGCCTGTTCAAGGACAATGCTGCGACCCGCGCCGAGGTGATGGCTCTCCTCGGCCCCTCGCTCGGCCGATCCTGACCTGTTCGCTAACCTCCGGCCGTGACCGCCGCTCCCCGTCTCCTCGTCGCCGGCTTGCCGCGACGAGGACTGATGGGGATCGTGAACGTCACGCCGGACTCGTTCTCGGACGGCGGCAGCTACCTCGACCCGGATGCCGCGATCGCTCACGGCCTCGCGCTCGCCGCGGCCGGCGCGGCGCTGATCGACGTGGGCGGTGAGTCGACGCGCCCGGGAGCAGAACCGGTCGACGCCGACGAAGAGCTGCGCCGGATCATGCCCGTAGTCGAGAAGTTGGTCGCGCAGGCATCGGTTCCGGTGAGCATCGACACGACGAAGGCCGCGGTTGCCCGCGCCGCGCTCGATGTGGGCGCGCGGATGGTGAACGATGTCTCGGGCGGCGCGGCCGATCCCGACATGCTGCGCGTCGTCGCCGAGGCGCGCGCCGCGTACGTCGCGATGCACATGCGAGGTACCCCCCGCACGATGCAGCAAGAAGCGCATTACACCGACGTCGTCCGCGACGTCGGCGACGAGCTTCGAGCGCGGGTCGCGCGCGCAATCGACGCGGGCATCGACGCGCGCGCGCTCCTCGCCGACCCGGGCATCGGGTTCGCCAAAACCGCCGAGCAGAATGTGGCGTTGCTGCGCGCGTTGCCGGAGATCGCGGCTCGGGTGGGAGTGCCCCTGCTCGTCGGATCGTCGCGCAAGTCGTTCCTCGCGCGCATCGCCGGAATCGACGATCGGGCCGGCCGCGACGACGCAACGCTTGCGACCACCGTTTGGTGCTTCGAGCAGGGAGCGGCGCTCGTACGCGTGCACGACGTTGCCGGATCGCGGCGCGCGGTCGAGCTGCTCGAGACATTGGGACGCGCTACTCCCGAAGGGATGGCGGCGTGACGACGGGGGGCCTGAGGGGACGCTGGGCCCAGGGGCTGCAGCCGCGGTATTTCACGTGGGTGATCAAGGATCGCCTCGGAGCGGGTGAACGGCCGGGCGGCTTCGCCCGCAATCATCGCAAGGTGAGGCGTCAAGAGGAGCTCATCTGGCTCAACGTAAACGGCTTCACGCATGTCGTCTCGCTGCTCGACTCGCCCCACAACCTGCACGCCTACGACGAAGTCGGCTTGGCGTACGTCCACGTGCCGCTCGGGCCGCACGACGAGCTCGCGTTGCGGCTGTCGTCCGTCTACGGAGCACTGACGAAGTTGCTCGACGATCCGACCGAGCGTGTCTATCTCCACAACGAGGAATTCGGCGACCGCGTGCTGGGCGTGCTCGCCGGCTACCTGTTGCACGCCGGGCTGGTCGAGCACGGTCCGCACGCGGTCTCGGTGATCGAGAAGCTGACGTCGCGGAGCATCGACGCGTCGGGACGCGAGATCGTCGCGGTCACCCTCGACGAGCTTCTGTAGTCGTCCGGGCTTCTGTCGTCGCTCGACGATCCGACCGAACGCGTCAGGCGCGTACGATGCGCACGGTGTCGGTGGCACCGGCCCGCTTCCCGGGCGAGGCCGACACGATCGCGATGAGATCGCCCTTGTGCGCGAGCCCGCAGTCGCGCGCCGACTTCACCGCGTGGCGGAGACCGTCTTCGCCCTCGACGGCCGGAGCCGTCAACGGTCGCACGCCCCAGATGAGACACAACTGGCCGAGCACGTCCGGTTGCGCGGAGATCCCGGCGATCGGCACCGCCGGCCGAAACGCCGCGACCCGGCGCGCCGTGGTCCCGCTCTGCGTCGGGCACACGATCGCCGCGACTCCGAGATCTTCCGCGGCCTGAACCGAGGCGTGGGCGACGGCCCAGGCGACCCGATCGTCGTCGAGGGCGGCGGTCGCGCCCTGCGGAGTCGTGCGCGCCCGCGGCCAGGCTTCCGCGGCTTCGGCGACCTCGCTCATGGTGCGCACGGTGTCGGCCGGGTACTCGCCGACCGCCGTTTCCTCGGACAGCATGAGGGCGTCGGTGCCGTCGAGGACCGCGTTGGCGACGTCGTTGACCTCGGCCCGCGTGGGCAGCGGCGAGCGGGTCATGGACTCGAGCATTTGTGTCGCCGTGATCACCGGCTTGCCGGCCAGATTGCAGAACCGAATGATCTCCTTTTGGATCAGCGGGACACGCCGGGCCGGTACCTGGATGCCGAGGTCGCCGCGCGCGACCATGACCGCGTCGGCGACGCCGACGATGGCGGGGAGATGGTCGAGCGCGACCGCGGTCTCGATCTTCGCGACGAGCTGCGGCCGGTTCCGGCGCTTGGGAAGCCGCGCGCGAACGCCTTCGATGTCCTCGGGACGACGCACGAACGACAAGCCGATGAAGTCGGCCTTGATCGCGATCGCCATCCGGAGCGCGGCGGCGTCGGCCTCGGTGAACGACTCGACGTGCGATTCCGCCCGGGGAACGTGCATCCCCTTGCGGGAGCGAAGGACACCGCCGCGCACCACCTCGCATACCACGTCGGCATCGACCACCCGTTCGACGTGCAGCACGATCGCTCCGTCGGCGAGGTAGATGTCGTCGCCTGGTCCGACCCATCGCGCGAGCTCGGGAACCGTCGTCGAGACCCGGTGCGCGTCGCCGATCACCGAGGCCGAGGTCAGCGTGAGCCGGCTCGCGGTCTCGAGCCGGATCTCGTCGTCGACGACCGGTCCCGTGCGCATCTTCGGTCCGGGTAGGTCGACGAGCACACCGACGACGCGCCCCAGCGCGGCCGCCGTCTCGCGCGCCAAGGTCGCGTGTTGCGCGTGTACATCGGCGAGGCCGTGCGCAGCGTTGAGGCGCACGACGTCGGCGCCGGCGGCGAGCAGCGCGCGCATGGACTGCGGAAGCGACGTGGCCGGGCCGACGGTCGCGACGATCTTCGTACGTCGCACATCCACGGACTATCACGCTGCGCCGTGCGGTGACTAGCGTCGCATCGTGGATCGGATTCTCATCTCCGGGATTCGCGAGCTCGGCGTGCACGGTGTTCTTCCCGAGGAACAGCTGCGGCCCCAACCGTTCGAAGTCGACGTCGAGCTCCTCGTCGACGTCGCGGCCGCGGGCGAGAGCGACGCCCTCGAGGACACCGTCGACTATTCCGACATATGTGACGCGGTGAGCCGCGTGGTGTCGTCGGAGCGATACCAGCTACTCGAGCGTCTTGCATCGCGCATCGTCGAGGTCTGCCGCGCCGATCCACGCGTCGTGGGCGCGGTCGTCGAGGTGCGCAAGTTGCACCCGCCCGTCCGTGCCTTGGTCGATTACGTCGCCGTGCGCGTCGAGAGGTGAGTCGCGCCTACATCGCCTTGGGCTCGAATGTGGGCGACCGGCCCGCGCATCTACAGTCGGCGGTCGACGGGCTGGGCTCAGCAGTAGGTGTCGAAGTGGTCGCCGTTTCGCGCGTGTACGAGACCGCGCCCGTTGGTGGCCCGCCCCAGGGCGCATATCTGAACGCCGTGGTCGCGATCGAAACCGACCTCGATCCGTACGCGCTCCTCGCGCTCGCGCACCGGACCGAACGCGATGCAGAACGTGTGCGCGCCGAGCGCTGGGGGCCCCGCACGCTCGACGTCGACGTGCTCCTCTACGACGATGTCCGCCTGGCCGATCCGGATCTGACATTGCCGCATCCGCGGATGTGGGAGCGTGGATTCGTGCTGGCGCCTCTGCGCGACGTCGCACCGGCCTTGGTCGGCGCCCGAGCCACTTGGGAAGGCGTGCACGAGGCGGCGGTAATCTTGCACATTCCATGGCGGAACAACAGCGCACAGTCGCCCTGATCGGACCGGGCCGCGCGGGGACGACGATCGCGCTCGGCCTGCTGGAACAGGGTTGGACCGTCGTCGGGGTGGGCGGACGCGCTCCCGACGCACCGTCGACCGCGTCGGCCGCCGCGTGCCTCGCGTCGCGCTCCTCGCTGGTATCCGAGGTCGCCCGAGGCGCGGCGCTCGTGCTCGTTGCCACCCCCGACCGCGCCATCGAGCAGGTCCTGTTGACGGCCGAACCGGCGATCGAGCCCGGCGCGCTCGTCGTGCACCTCGCGGGATCACGCGGGCTCGACGTGTTCGCGGCTCTCCTCGAACGGCGCACCGGGCTGCGGGTCGGTGCGCTGCACCCGCTGCAGTCGTTCCCATCGGCGACCGCCGGGCTCGAGCGGCTCCAGGGTGCGTGGGCCGCGGTGGCGGGAGATCGCGCCGTTGCCGACATCGCGCGTTCGCTCGGGCTGCGCCCGTTCGAGCTCGCCGATTCCGACCGGGGGCGCTACCACGCGGCCGCGGTCATCGCGTCGAACCATCTCGTCGCGCTGCTCGGTCAGGTCGAACGGCTCGCGACGACTTTCTCCGTACCGTTCGAGGCGTTCGCTCCACTCGTGCGCGCCTCGGTGCAGAACGCCTTTGCGCTCGGACCGGCTGACGCGCTCACCGGGCCCGTCGCCCGAGGCGACCTGGCCACCGTCGAGCAGCACCTCCGCGATCTCGACCCGGGCGAGCGCGACGCGTACCGCGCACTCGCGCGGGAGGCCGCCCGTTTGACCGGACGACGCGATACCGGCCTCGACCGCCTGCTCGGCGATCTGCGCCTCCCACCCGGAGCCGCAGGCGCCGAATAACCGCGTACTGCGCAGCACTCGGTCGCACTTGGCCGGTGGCGATTCCCAGGCGCTACGATCCTGGTGACAGACCCGCCAGTCCGGACCTGGGAAGGCCGGAACCGAGCGAGGCCGAACGATGCTCCATACCGAGACGATTGCCGACCTACGCGCGACGTGCGATCGGGCGCGGGCGGAGGCGCGGCGAGTCGGGCTGGTGCCCACGATGGGATTCCTCCACGAGGGGCACCGATCGCTGATGCGCGCGGCGCACGAGGCCTGCGGCTTCGTCGTGGTCACGATCTTCGTCAACCCGTTGCAATTCGGCGCCGGCGAAGATCTCGACCGGTATCCGCGCGATCTCCGCGGCGATCTCGCCCAATGCGAGCGGGAGGGCGTCGACGTGGTTTTCACGCCCTCGGTCGCCGAGATGTACCCGAGCGGTCCGCCGCTCACGACCGTCCACGTCGACGGACTCTCGGCCGGTATGTGCGGCGCCGCCCGCCCGACCCATTTCGACGGCGTCGGCACGGTGGTCACGAAGCTGCTCGCCATCGCGGGACCGTGTTCGGCGTTCTTCGGGCGCAAGGACGCCCAGCAGCTCGCGGTGATCGCGCGTCTCGTCGAGGACCTCAACCTCCCGGTCGAGGTAGTGGGTTGTCCGATCGTGCGCGAGCCCGACGGACTCGCCCGGTCGAGCCGCAACGCGTACCTCTCCCCCGAGCAGCGCCGCGGCGCGCTCGTGCTCGGGCGCGCGCTCGAGGCCGCGGCCGACGCGACCGTTTTGGGCGAGCGGGACCCGCGAGTGCTCGTCGACGTCGTACGCCGGCTGGTGTCGAACGAACCCGAGGTCGCGCTCGAGTACGTCGAGGTGCGCGCGGCCCACGACCTCGTCCCGGTCGAGCTGGTCGACGGCGACGTGCTCTTGGCGCTCGCGGCTCGAGTCGGCAATACCCGCCTGATCGACAACGTGGTGCTCTCGGTGCGCGGCCCTGAGGTGCACGTCGACCTCGGGAGTCGGATTACGCACCGTGCAGACGTATCGGCGCTGGGTTTCGCGGAGCCAGGGAGCCAGATGTGAATCGAACGATGATGAAGTCGAAGATCCACCGGGCGACGATCACCGGCGCCAACCTCGAGTACGTCGGCTCCATCACGCTCGATCGCACTCTGATGGAGCTCGCCGACGTACGGGAGTTCGAGCAGGTCGCGGTGCTCGACATCGACAACGGTGCTCGCTTCGAGACGTACGCGATGCAAGGCGGTCCGGGCGACGTCATTCTGAACGGGGCCGCGGCCCGCCTGGTGCAGCCGGGTGACCGCGTCATCGTCATCACGTACGCCGTCTACGACGAGGCCGAGCTCGCGACCTACGCGCCGCGGATCGTCCACGTCGACGAGGCGAATCGGCCGATCGATGCCAACGAGGCGGTGCAGCGCGCCGGTTCGAACCTCGTCTGGATGCGCGATCGTCCGACCCGGCACCTAGGCTGACCATTGTGTACGACGTCCTCGTGTTGGGGAGCGGCGTCGCGGGGCTGACGACTGCGCTCCACGCGGCGCGCCGGGGTCTGTCCGTACTCGTGCTGACGAAGGGTGAGCTTTCGCATTCCGCCACGCGCTACGCGCAAGGTGGCGTGGCCGCGGCGCTCGCCGCGCCCGACTCGCCCGATCTGCACCTCGTCGACACCCTCACGGCGGGCGCGGGCCTGTGCGATCCCGACGCCGTGCGCATCCTCGTCACGGAGGGCCCTGACTGCGTGCGCGAGCTCGCCCGGCTCGGTGCAAACTTCGACACCGAGCCGTCACCGGAGGGTCCGGAACTGCTCCTCGCCCGCGAGGGAGGACACTCGCTCGCGCGCGTCGTGCACTCGGGCGGCGATGCGACCGGCGCCGAGATCGAGCGTGCGCTCGTCGAGGCCGTGAACATCAGCGACGCGATCGAGGTGCGGGAGGGCTGGTTCGCCATCGAGCTGCTCGTCGAGCACGGGCGCTGCTCGGGTGTGCTCGCGCTGCGTCCCGACGGCCAAGTGGAGCTCGTCCGCGCGGCCGACGTCGTGCTCGCGACCGGCGGCGCGGGCCAGTGTTTCGCCGTCACCACCAACCCCACGCTTTCGACGGGGGACGGCATCGCGCTCGCCCTGAAAGCCGGCGTCGCGTGCGCCGATCTCGAGTTCGTGCAGTTCCATCCGACCGCGCTCCACACTCCGTTGATGCCGCGACCGCTGCTCTCGGAGGCGTTGCGAGGCGAGGGCGCGGTCCTGCGCGACGCCGGCGGCGTCGCGTTCATGAGGGGCTTGCATCCGCTCGCCGATCTCGCGCCGCGCGACGTCGTATCGCGCGCGGTGCACGAACGTATGCAAGCCACGGGGGAAGACCACGTCTGGCTCGACGCCACGATGATCGACGACTTCCAGAGTCGTTTCCCGACGATCTGGTTTTCGTGCGTGCGGGTCAACCTCGATCCCACGAGGGAGTGGCTGCCCGTGGCGCCGGCCGCGCACTACTTGTCCGGTGGCGTGATCACCGACCTCGACGGCACGACGACGCTCGCTCACTTGTGGGCGTGCGGCGAAGTCGCGTGCAGCGGCGTGCACGGCGCAAACCGGCTGGCGTCGAACTCGCTGCTCGACGGTCTGGTCTTCGGTCGCCGCGTGGTGGACGCCATCCTGGACGGGAAGGTGACGGCGGAGTCGAGCGGCGCGATGACCGGCGTGCTCGATCTGGCCGACGACATCGAACCGGAGGCCGATCGCGCGCGCGTGCCCCATGAGCGCGCGACCGATCCCGACGCGGTGCGCGCGGCGTTGCAGCGGGTGATGTCATCGGACTGCGGCGTGGTGCGCGATGCCGACGGACTGCAACACGCGCGCGAGACGCTCGGCGGACTCGCCCGTACCGGCGATCTCCCCGCCGGCATCGCCGGCTACGAGGTCATCGACCTGTTGCGCGTCTCCCGGGCGATCGTCGCGTCGGCTACCGAACGGACGGAGTCGCGGGGCTCGCACACGCGCCGGGAGTATCCCGACACCTCCGACGCGCTGCTCGGCCGGTTCGTCACACGCGGCGGCGCGGTGCCGGTCTTCGTGGCGCTGCCGGGCGTGGTCGCGCGAGGTCGGCTGTGACGGCATTCGATCCTCCCCGTTCGGTCGTCCGCCGGCTGGTCGAGGACGCGCTGGCCGAGGACCTCGGCATCCTGGGCGACATCACGTCGCTCGCGTGCGTCGACGAAGGCCTGCTGGGGGAGGCCGTCTTCGTCGCCCGCGCCGACGGAGTGCTCGCCGGAACCGCGCTCGCGACGGAGGCCTTTCGTCAGCTCGACGATCAGGTCGACGTGCAGTGGTATCTGCACGACGGCGACTCGCTGGCGAGCGGCGCACATCTCGGTCGAATTGCGGGACCGTTGCGCGTCATCCTCACGGGCGAACGGACCGCGCTGAACTTCTTGTGCCACTGCTCCGGCGTCGCGTCGACGACGCACCGATACGTGATGGCCGCGCACGGCAAGGTTCGCGTTCTCGACACGCGCAAGACCCTCCCGGGTCTGCGTGCGGTGCAGCGGGCCGCCGTGCGCGCCGGCGGTGGCTTCAACCATCGCGACTCGCTGAGCGACGCTGTGCTGATCAAGGACAACCACCTCGCGGTCAACAGCCTCGCGAAGTCCGTCGAGCGCGCCCGCTCGTGCTGGCCGGGACGGCTCGTCGAGGTGGAATGCGACTCTCTCGATCAGGTGATCGAGGCGCGCGACGCCGCCGTCGACCGCGTGCTCCTCGACAACATGACGCCCGAGCAGGTGCGGGAAGCGGTCGCGCGCCTCGAGGGTGTCGTGGAGGTCGAGGTGTCGGGTGGCGTCACGCTCGAAACGATGTCGGCCTACGCGGAATCGGGTGCCGATTTCGTCTCGGTCGGCGCGCTCACGCACTCCGTGCCCGTGTTCGACATCGGCCTGGACATGATGTGATGTGATGCGATGTTGACGTGAGGAGCCGGCCATGTTGTTGACGATCGACGCCGGGAACACGCAAACGGTCGTCGGACTCTTTCGCGACTCGCAGCTCGTCGATCACTGGCGGATCGCGACGGTCGCGGAGCGGACCTCCGATGAGCTCGCGCTCATGGTGCAGCAGTTTCTCGGCTTCCACGGGTTCTCGTTCGAGAACGCGATCACCGGCGTTGCGATCTCTTCCGGCGTTCCTCGCGTGACGGCCGAGCTGCGGCAGATGACCGAGCGCTATTTCGGCTTCCCGGCCCTCATCCTCGAACCAGGGGTGCGCACGGGCATGCCGATCCTCTACGACAATCCGAAGGAAGTGGGCGCCGACCGGATCGCGAACGCGGTAGGCGCGTACGACCTCTACGGCGGTCCCTCGATCGTCGCCGACTTCGGTACGGCGACGACGATCGAGGCGGTGAGCGCGAACGGTGAATATCTCGGCGGTGCGATCTTCCCCGGGGTCGAGATCTCGATGGACGCGCTGTTCGGCCGCGCGGCCGGATTGCGTCGCGTCGAGCTCCTCGAGCCCAAACACGTGATCGGGAAGTCGTCCGCGGAGTCGATCCAGTCCGGCATGATCTATGGGTTCAGCGCCCAGGTCGACGGGCTCGTCGATCGTTTCGTAGCCGAGCTCGGTCCGTGCGAGGTCATCGCGACCGGCGGTCTGGCCGAGCCGATCATCCCGCACTCGCGTACGGTGCAGCACTACGAGCCGTGGCTCACACTGTTCGGCCTACGGATCATCTTCGAACGGAATCGCTGATGGAGGACGAATTCGGGGCACGACTCGCAAAGGTCGAGAGGTTGCGCGCCCGCGGCGAGGATCCGTACCCCGTCCGCTTCGACCGCACTCACACCCTGGATGAGGTGCGCGAGCACTGGGACGACCAGATCGACCCGGGGGCGTCGACCGACGACCGTGTCCGGATCGCGGGCCGGGTAATGCTGAAACGCACGCAGGGACGGTTGGTCTTCGCGAACGTGCGCGACGGTTCCGGCGAGCTGCAGCTGTTCGTCAGCCAGGGCGAGCTCGGAGCCGACGCGTTCGCACGCTTCGGTGACGAGATCGACCGCGGCGACTGGGTCGGCGTCGAGGGCAAGGTGATGAAGACCAAGGTCGGCGAGCTCTCGGTGAACGTGTCGTCGTTCATCTTGCTCGCCAAGGCACTACGACCCTTGCCGGAGAAGTGGCACGGACTTTCCGACACCGACACGCGCTACCGGCAGCGCTACGTCGACCTGATCGCGAACGACGACGCACGCCGCGTCTTCGACGTGCGGTTCGCGGCGATCGACGCGATCCGCCGCTTCCTGGCCGACCGCGGGTTCGTCGAGGTCGAGACGCCCGTACTGCACGCGATCCCCGGTGGCGCGGCCGCCAGACCGTTCGCGACGCACCACAACGCCCTCGACGTCGATCTGTATCTGAGAGTCGCGCCCGAGCTGTACCTGAAGCGGCTCGTCGTGGGTGGATACGACAAGGTCTTCGAGCTGGCGCGCGTGTTCCGGAACGAAGGTTTGTCGACCCGGCACAATCCGGAATTCACGATGCTGGAATTGTACGAAGCCTTTGCCGATTATTTCGACATGATGCGCCTGACCGAGGAGCTGATCGCCGACGCCGCCCGCCACGCGACCGGCGGGACGACGGTGGAGTGGGATGGCGCGAAGATCGACCTCACGCCGCCGTTCGAACGTCGCACTATGGTCGATCTGGTGCGCGAGCACGCAGGCGTCGACGTTCATCCTTCGCAGCCGGTCGAGGCCCTCCGGGCCGCATGCGACGCGCTGAACGTTCCCTGGGAGCCGTCGTGGCGATCCGGCAAGCTCGTACTCGAGATCTACGAGAAGACGACGGAAGCGAACATCTTGGAGCCCACGTTCGTCTGCGACTACCCGCGTGACGTGTCGCCACTTGCACGCACACACCGCGACGACCCCACCCTGACCGAGCGCTTCGAGCTCATCGTGCACGGCCGGGAGCTCGCCAACGCGTTCAGCGAGCTGAACGATCCGGTCGAGCAGCTACGGAGGTTCGAAGCGCAAGCATCGTTGAAGCAGCTTGGCGACGAGGAGGCGCACGGCATCGACGTCGACTACGTGCGCGCGCTCGAGTTCGGGTTGCCGCCGACCGGCGGAATGGGCTTGGGCGTCGACCGGCTGGTCATGCTGCTGGCGGGCGTGACGTCGATCCGCGAAGTGATCCTGTTTCCGCACTTGCGCCCCGAAGCGGAGAGGTCGTGACGACGCGGGTCCTCGTGACGGGCATGGGCGGCGAGCTCGGCACCCGCGTCGCGCAGCTGATCGAGGCGCGCGACTGGGCCACTGAAGTGGTCGGCGTCGATTTCGTGCCGCCGCGGCGCCGTTTGCGACGCGCGCTGTTCCGGCGCATCGACCCGCGCGACGCCGATCGGCAGGCGGCGTTCGTCGAGGAGTACGCGCCGCATGTGATCGCGCACTTCGGCGTGTACGAGCCCGCGTCGCGCATGACCCCGGCTTCCGCGCGCGAACGCACCTATTGCTGCACGACCGCGACGCTGAGCGCGGCCGCGAGCACGGGCGCGCTCGAGTACGTCGTGGTGCGCAGCGGTCTCGAGGTCTACGGACCGCCGACCGGTCGCGTGTCGGTGCCGGACGAAGACGCCGTGCCCGCGCCGACCACGCCGTACGGCCGCTCGCTGCTCGCGGTCGAGGCCGCGGCGAGAGGCGTGGCGCTGCGCTGCGGCATCCCCGTCGGCGCGTTGCGCTACGCGCCGGTCGTGGGTTCGCACGTCCCGAGCCCGTTGGGCCGGATGTTGCGACTGCCCGTCGTGCCGGTAAGCGCGATATCGGATCCGCCGTTCTCACTCCTACATCCCGACGACGCGGCGCACACGATGGTCGCCGCGATCGAGCGCCGGCTCGACGGGGCCTGCAACGTCGTGGGCGAGGGCGCCGCGACGCCGTGGCAAGCCGCGCGCCTCGGTGGTCGCGTGCCGTTGCCCGTGCCGCCCGGCCTTTGGGGCACGGTCGGTCGCGCCTCGGAGATCGCGGGCGCCGCGCTGGCGCCGCACGTCGTCGACCTCATCCGTCACGGCTGCACCGGCGACGGCACCCGCGCCCGCGCCGAGCTGGGCCTCACCCGACCCACCCCTACCCAGGACGTCTTGCGCGAGCTGTTCGACTGGGCGGACGTCGTGGCGATCGCCCGCGCCGGAGAGCAGGCCGCGTGACCGCCGACGTCCTCGACGCCGATCGGATCGCGCGCCCGGAGCCTCCGTTGCCGGCACTTCGTCGGCGGCTGTCGGGTCGTTATCCCGTCGACCCGTTCGGACTCGATCCGCAGCTGGCCGACCTGTGCGTGCCGCTGTTCGCCGCCGCCGTGCGCGTCCGCGTCTCCGGTGGTGAGCACGTGCCCCCGACGGGGCCGGCGGTGATCGTGTCGAATCGCGGCTTCGGTGTCGCGGAACCCGCGGCATTGGGCGTCGCCGTTCAACGCGCGAGCGGTCGCCGTTTGCGCGTCGTGGGTGCGCCCGATTTGCGGTTCGTCGGCACTGCGACACGCCGCCTGGGTGCGATCTCGAGCAGCGGACCCGACGTCGCGTCCGCGCTGCGCGCGGGTCACCTCGTCGGAATCCCGCTCGCGCCGACCTGGTTGCGGACCGGCGCGGGCGACGCGCCGCTCGCCGTCGCCCGTGCACTCACGCTCGCGCCGATCGTTCCGGCCGCCGTGCGGGCGGTGGGTCGGTTCGGCAGCATCATCGGATCCTGGGGCGTCACCTTTGGACCGATGGTCACCTTGCCTGATCCTTACGACCCGAGCGAACCGCTCGCGGCGGCGCGGTTCACCGAAGCCATGCGGCGAGCGGTCGGGGCCCTGCTCTCGGCCGGATAGGCCGCTACCGGCATGGACGCCGTTAGCCGATACGACGCCGATAACCTCGCGCCATGTCGGCGACGGTCGCGGACGATGGCACCGAGATCGCGTACAGCGCGTGGGGTCGGCGTGACGGTTCTCCGGTCCTGTTGATTCAGGGACTCGGGGTTGATCACCGTGGTTGGGCGCTCCAGCGCGGCGCATTCGGCCGTCGCCACCGTTGCATCGCACCCGACAACCGCGGCACCGGGCACTCCGATGCGCCTCCCGGACCGTACGACCTCGCGCGCATGGCAAAAGACGCGGTCGCGGTGATGGACGCGGCGGGGGTCGAGCGCGCCCATGTGGTGGGTGCGTCGATGGGAGGCGTCATCGCGCAGATCCTGGGAGTGCTGCATCCCGATCGCGTCCGGTCGCTGACGCTCGCGTGCACCGCCTGCCAGCATCACGAGTGGCGGCGAGAGTTGCTCGCCGAGTGGTCGAACGTGGTCAACGAGCGGGGCATGTCCGGGCTGATGGACGACGGGATGCGCTGGTTGATCGGTCCGCGCCTGCAACGGCGGTTCGGCGTCTTCGTCAACGTGCTGGCGCGCGTCCTCGTCCAGACGAAGCCGCACGCGTTCATCGCGCAGATCGACGCGATCCTCGACGCCAGCGACGAGCTGCGCTTCGAGCTACCGCGGGTGAAGGCGCCGACGCTCGTGATCACCGGATCGCAGGACACGCTCACGCCGCTCGGCGACGCGGAAGAGCTCGCCGAGCTGATCACGACGTCACGGTTGTACGTGTTGCGCGGGGCCGCGCACGGACTGATGGCCGAGGCCCCGAACGCGTTCAACGACGTGGTGTTGAGATTCCTCGACGAGATCGACGACGCGGTAGCTCTTCCCGAGCAGGAAACCGCCTAAAGGGCTACCGGAGCTGGTGGTGCGAGGTGATGCTCGCGCCACCAGGCGATCTTTCCGGCGCGGAACTCGCAGACCGACAGACCC
>JAUZEM010000165.1 GCA_030839005.1 Actinomycetota bacterium
GGGGTCGACGACACCGGCCAGGCGTACAACATCAATGCCGACACGGTGGCCGGCGCGATTGCCGAGGCGCTCGACGCGGAGAAGCTCGTCTACCTGACCGACGTCGCCGGCGTGTACGGCGACTGGCCCGACGATTCGTCGTTGATCTCGCGCGTCGATGTGGACGGCCTCGAGAAGCTGATTGCCGACGGCAAGGCGTCGAAAGGCATGATCCCCAAGCTCGAGTCGTGCGTGTCCGCGCTGCGGAACGGCGTGCGGCGCGCGCACATCCTCGACGGCCGCCTACCGCACGCGCTGCTGCTCGAGTTCTTCACGCGGGAGGGCGTCGGAACGATGGTGCAGTCATGAGCACGCTGACCGAGCTGCAGACACTCGACGCCCAGAACGTGATGCAGACGTACGGACGGTTGCCGGTCGCGTTCGTGCGCGGCGAGGGCACGAAGCTCTGGGACAGCGAAGGCAAGGAGTACCTCGACTTCCTCACTGGTCTTGCGGTGACGTCGCTCGGACATTCCCACCCCGATGTCGCGGCCGCGATCGCCGACCAGGCGCGCACACTGCTGCACGTCTCGAATCTCTACTACAACGACGTGCAGCCGAAAGTGGCCGCGCGATTGAACGCGCTGCTGGGTGGCGGCGGCCGGGTGTTCTTCTGCAACTCGGGCGCGGAGGCGAACGAGTGCGCCATCAAGCTCGCCCGGCGCCACGGCCAGCGCAACGGCGGGCCCGGCCGCTTCCATGTGATCAGCGCGTACGGCTCGTTCCACGGGCGCACGCTGACGACCCTTGCCGCGACCGGTCAGCCGCAGAAGCAAGAGACGTTCCAGCCCTTGCCCGAGGGATTCCGTCAGGTGTCGTTCGACGATCTCGACGCCCTCGCCGCCGCGATGGACGACCGCGTCGCGGCCGTGCTGCTCGAACCGGTGCAAGGTGAAGGCGGCGTGAACCCGGCATCGAGCGAGTACCTGCACGGCGTGCGCGAGCTGTGCGACGAGCGGGAGGCGCTGCTGATACTCGACGAGGTACAGACCGGGCTGGGTCGCACGGGCAGATGGTTCGGATTCGAGCACTCAGGCGTCCGGCCCGATGTCGTGACGATGGCGAAGGCGCTCGGCAACGGCGTGCCCATCGGCGCATGCTGGGCGCGCGCCGACGTGTCCGCCGCGTTCGCGACCGGCGATCACGCCACGACCTTCGGTGGCCAACCGCTCGCGGCGCGCGCCGCGCTCGTGGTGCTCGACGTGATGGAACGCGAGCGGATACCCGAGCGCGCCGCGCGTGCCGGTGCGCGCCTGGTCGAGTCGCTCGCCAAGCTCGACGGCGTCGAGGAGGTACGGGGCGCGGGCCTGCTGATCGCGGCCGAGCTCGCACCGGCGCTCGATGCCAAGGAAATCGCGCAGAGATGCCTCGACCGCGGTCTCGTCGTCAACGCCGTCACGCCGACGGCACTGAGGTTCGCGCCGCCGCTGCTCGTGTCTGACGCGGAGATCGACGAAGCCGTCGCCCGAGTGGCGGACGCGCTGCGATGACCGCCCACTTGCTCGAGGTCGACGACCTCGATCCCGTCCGGCTCCGCCGCATCCTCGACGATGCCGTCGCCTGGAAGGCCGATCCGGGGTCGGTCCCACCGGCGCTCGCGGGCCGGGCCGCCGCCGCGCTGTTCCAGAAGCCCTCGGCTCGCACTCGGATCTCGATCGAGATGGCGATCGCGACACTGGGCGGCCATCCGATCTACCTGCGCGGCGAGGAAGTCGACCTCGACGTACGGGAATCGGTCGAGGACGTGGCGCGCACGATGGCCTCGATGTGCTCGGTGATCGCGGCGCGCGTCTTCGATCATCACGTGCTCGAGCGCATGGTCGCAGTCGTCGACGTGCCCGTCGTGAACCTGCTCTCAGATATCGCGCATCCGTCCCAGGCGCTCGCCGACCTGTTGACCGTGCGCGAGCACTTCGGCGACCTCGAGGGACGACGAATCGCGTTCGTCGGTGACGGGAACAACGTCGCCGCATCTCTGGCGTACGCGGCTGCGTTGTCGGGCGTCGAGCTCTCGGTTGCGTCTCCGGACGGCTACGAGCTCGACGCGCACGTGGTCGACCGGGCCCGCAACCTCGGCAGCGCGGTCGAGCTCGTCGGCGATCCCTACGATGCCGTGCGCGGCGCCGACGTCGTCTACACCGACGTGTGGACGTCGATGGGGCAGGAGCGCGAGCACGAGAACCGGCTACGCGCCTTCGCGGGCTGGACGATCGACTCCGCGCTCATGAAGGCGGCGAGCGACGGCGCGATCTTCATGCACTGCCTCCCGGCGCACCGCGGCGAGGAGGTCACGGCCGAGGTCATCGACGGACCGCAATCGGTCGTCTGGCAGCAGGCCGGCAACCGGATGCACTCGGCCCGGTCGCTGCTCGTCGACCTGGTTACCGAGTCGCGCTGATGTCGACGCTCGGAAAGCCCCAGCGCCAGCACCGGATCCTGCGGATCCTGGAGGACCAGCCGATCTCGAGCCAGGCCCAGCTCGTGCAGCTGCTGGAGGCGGAGGGCATCGTCGCGACCCAGGCGACGGTGAGCCGCGATCTCGAAGATCTCGGCGCGGTGAAGGTGCGTATCCCCGGCGGCGCGATGGCGTACGCGATCCCCGAGTACACGCGTGAGCGCGCGCCGTCCGACGACCATCTGAAACGGTTGATGAGTGAGTTCGTCGTCGAGGTGGCGCACAGCGCGAACCTGGTGGTGCTCCGCACGCCGCCTGGTAGCGCCCACGTGGTCGGCTCGGCGCTCGATCGCGCGTCGCTCGGTTCGGTGTTGGGCACGGTCGCGGGTGACGACACCGTACTCGTCGTGTGCAATGAGTCCGCCGGCGGCGCGGTCGTCGCCGCCGAGCTCGCCGGTCTCGCCGGCCTCTGATCAAGGGAGACGCCATCGTGTCCAGGCGAGTCGTGCTGGCATATTCGGGAGGGCTCGACACCTCCGTCGCGGTCCGGTGGATGCGCGAGGAATGGGACGTCGAGGTGATCGCCTGCGCGGTCGACGTCGGGCAGCTCGCACCCGGTGAGGAAGCAATCATTCGCGAACGGGCGGCGGCCGCCGGGGCGGTCGAGACCGAGATCGTCGACGCGCGCAACGAGTACGCGCGCCGCTTCCTCGTTCCGGCTCTCCGCGCCAACGCGCTCTACGAGGGCAAGTACCCGCTGGTGTCGGCGCTGTCGCGTCCGGTGATCGCCGAGAATCTGGTTGCGTCGGCCCGCCGTCACGGTGCGGATGCGGTTGCACACGGTTGCACCGGCAAGGGCAACGACCAGGTGCGGTTCGAGGTCTCGTCGCGCATCCTCGCGCCCGATCTCGCCGTCATGGCACCGGTCCGGGTGTGGGGACTGTCGCGCGCCGACTGCATCGAACTCGCCGACAAATGGGAGATCCCGATCTCGGCGTCGAAGGAGAAGCTCTATTCGATCGACGAGAACATGTGGGGACGCGCGATCGAGTGCGGAGTGCTCGAGAACCCCTGGGCGAGGTGGCATCCGAGTCGGCGTAAGGCCACCGCTTGCTCGAGTTGTTCGACGCCCTCCGCGACGGTG
>JAUZEM010000173.1 GCA_030839005.1 Actinomycetota bacterium
AGCTCGTCGGGATTGCCGATGTTCACGGGATCGCAGACGTCGGAGTCGAACAGCGCGACGATTCCGCGTACTTCGTCGGCGACGTAGCAGAACGATCGGGTCTGAATCCCGGTGCCGTACATGGTCAAGGGCTTTCCGTCGATCGCCTGCATCATGAAGTTCGAAACGACGCGCCCGTCGGCCGGGCGCAGGCGCGGACCATAGGTGTTGAAGATGCGCACGATTGCCGTGGGCAGCTCGTACAGGCGCCGGTACGTGGCGGTCAGCGTCTCCGCGAATCGCTTCGCTTCGTCGTACACCGCCCGCGGCGCGCCCGGGTCGACGTTGCCGTTGTACGACTCGGATTGTGGATGCACGTCGGGATCACCGTAGACCTCACTCGTCGACGCGAGCAGAAACCGCGCGTCGTTCTCGAGCGCGAGGTCGAGGGCACGGCGCGTTCCCAGCGAGCTCACGTCGAGCGTCTCGAGCGGGACCGAGAGATACTCGGGCGGGCTCGCGGGGCTCGCGAAGTGCAGCACGCCGTCGACGCGACCGTCGACGGGAATGTCATCGCAGACATCGGCGCGGACGAACGTGAAGCCCGGATGCTCGGCGAGGTGGGTGACGTTCTGGAGCCGACCGGTCGACAGATTGTCGACCGCGACGACCTCGTCCCCGCGCGCGAGAAACACGTCGCAGAGATGCGATCCGATGAAACCGGATCCGCCGGTGACGACGATGCGCGCCATCTACCGTCGCCCGACACCCTGGTACGCGAACCCACGGCGGCGCATCGCGGCCGGGTCGAGGAGATTGCGGGCGTCGACGATGGCGCGTCCGTGCATCGAGTCGCGCACCCGGTCGAAGTCGAGCCACCGGAATTCGTCCCACTCGGTCAAGAGCACGACCACGTCGGCGTTCGTCGCCGCGTCATAGGCATCGGCGCAGAGCTCGATGCCGGGGACGAGCTGTCGCGGGCGGTCGCCCGCACCCTGGTCGTACGCGCGGACGACGGCCCCCTCGTCGATGAGGCGCCGGGCAATGAAGATCGCCGGCGAGTCGCGGAGGTCGTCGGTGTCGGCCTTGAACGTCAGGCCCCAGAGTCCCACGTTCACGTCGGACAGACTCCCGCCGACCGCGCCGCGCACCTTTTCGATCATGCGTTCCTGCTGGGCGGCGTTGACGTCGACGACGCCGGCGAGCAGCTCGAAGTCGTACCCCGCGGCGCTCGAGATGTGCAGGAGCGCGGCGACGTCCTTCGGAAAGCAAGACCCCCCATAGCCCGGACCCGGGTGGAGGAACTGGAACCCGATGCGCGTGTCGTAGCCCATGCCGATCGCGACCTCGCGCGCGTCGGCGTCGACCGCCTCACACAGGTTCGCAATCGCGTTGATGAACGAGACCTTCGTTGCGAGGAAGGCGTTCGAGGCGTACTTGATCATCTCCGCGGACGCGGGATCGGTAACGAGCACCGGCGCGTCGATGCGCTTGTAGAGCTCACTCACCCGCACGGCCGACTCGTGGTCTTCGCACCCGATCACGACGCGGTCCGGGTTCAAGAAATCGCGGACGGCCTGACCCTCGCGCAGGAATTCGGGATTCGACGCCACGGTGACGCCCTCGGCGCGCGCACCCGCCTCCGACAGTACGCGCTGCACGAAGCGCGTGGAGCCGACCGGTACGGTCGACTTGTTGACGACCACGGTGTTCGGCGCGAGGACCGGCGCGATCTCCCGGGCGACGCTCTCGACGAACGAGAGATCGGCGGAACCGTCGGTACCCTGGGGCGTCTGCACGCAGAGGAACACGATCTGGGCACTCTGCGCTGCGGTGGCGGCTCCGACCACGAATTCCAGCCGGCGCGCCGCGAGGCCTTCCTTGATCAGCTCGGGCAGACCGAGCTCCAGGATCGGAACTTCGCCTTTTTTCAGGCGCGCGACGCGCTCGGCGTCGACGTCCGCACAGTGGACGTCGTGCCCGAGGTGCGCGAAGCACGCGGCGGTAGTGAGTCCGACGTACCCGGCCCCGATGACCGCGACCCTCACGGCACGCCGCGTCCGAGACCTGACATGGGGCGCAAGTCTAGGGGCCGAAGGGCGTTCTCAGCAGCTCAACAACCCACGTCGGGCCCTGAGGCGGAGGACGCGCCGACGGCGGCCGAGCCGCCCGATGCTCGTGCGCTGCTCGACGCCGTGCTCGACGCCGGGCCCGTAGCCGTAGTCGGCGCGACGCGGCTGAGCCCTTTGTAGTCGCGTCCGAGCACCAGCACGATGTCCGCTCCGGACGGTGCCCCTCCTTTGAGCGCGAGGACTTTGCCCGCGCCGCCGAGCTCCGAGAGCAGGAATCGCGCTTTGGTCTCGGCGCCCGGCGCGTAGCGAACCTCGGTCACGGCGTAGTCGCTGCGATCGGCGTTCGTCGCCGGCCCCACCACCGAAAAGCCGAGGCCGCCGAGCGCGTCGTCTGCGCGTGCACCCAATCCCGTGCGGCCGCTGCCGTTCTCGACCGAGACGTGGATGCTGCCCGGGTCGACGGATGCCGTCGTGCTCTGCGCGCCGGCCGGGTTGCCGATGCCGCGCAGGCGGGTGAGCAGCGGCGCCGCCTTGGCACTGTCGATGACGAGCGCGTCCTGTCCGTTGATGAACTGCCGATTCACCGGCAGCGTCTGGGTCTCGACACCACCGGCGCGGTGGAAGGCGTACGCGAGCGCCCGCAGCGACGACAACCCGAGCAATGGATCGCGCTGGAGGTTCTCGAGCATGGAGTCGAGCAGACCGTTCGCGTTCCAAGGAGCCGAGGCCGCGGCATGCAGCGTCTGCTGCGCGAGCGTGCGCAAGAAGTACTGCTGGCGCCGGATCCGACCGAGGTCGGAGGAGGGGTCGGGCGTCCACTTCCCGTTGACGAGCGACTCGTAATAGCGCGAGCGCACATACGCGAGCGCCTGGTCCCCGGTGAGATGCTGACAACCGGCCTGGTTGACGGAGAGCCCACTTTTGGTGTCGCGGGCCGGCGCCGGGAAGTAGATGGGGATCGTCCCGATCGCGTTCACCATCTTGCGGAAGCCCGCGAAATCGACCTCCAGGTAGTGACTGATCGGGATGTCGAAGTCGTTCTCGATCGTCTCGATCACCCGCTGCGGTCCGGCGTTGAAGGCGGCGTTGATCTTCGCGTGCCCAATCCCGGGAATGGCGACCCACAGGTCCCGAGGGAACGAGACGAGCAACGCGGTTCCGGTCCGATCGTCGACGTGGGCGACCATGATTGT
This sequence comes from Actinomycetota bacterium, assembly GCA_030839005.1. Taxonomy (GTDB): domain Bacteria; phylum Actinomycetota; class Acidimicrobiia; order IMCC26256; family PALSA-610; genus PALSA-610. The sequence continues at coordinate 3,245 of JAUZEM010000173.1, forward strand.
GTCGGACCGCTGCCCCGTCTGTTGTTGCGCGCTGCCGAAATGTTGCGCGTCCTGCGGGCCGTTCACGAAGGCGCGCGAATCCGAACCGATGAGCAAATAGTTACCGCCCGCCTGGAGCACCGAAGTGTCGATGGCGACGCGCGCGACTTTCGAAACCTTGCGCGCCGCCTCCGCGTAGGCGCCGACGATGAGGGCGGTCGTCAGTACGACAGCGACGACGAACGCCGTGATCGTGCGGTGCAGGAACGCCCGCGGCGACAGCGCGCTCATGTGCTCACTTCGACGGACAACCGACCAGCGCGGCGCCCGTCTTCGGATCGACCGGCACGAAACGCGTGTCGACGGTTCGACGCGGGACGCTCGTCGTAGTTGTGACGCTCGTCGAGGGCGCCGTGGACAGCGTCGGGCCGGCCGCCGTCGAAGTCGTCGCGACCGACGGGAGTGTGCCCGCCGGGCGGGGAACGAGATCGAAGTGTTGCTTGAGCGACGCGTAGTCGCGGCCGACGATCAGGAGCACGTCGCCGCCGAGCGTGAATTTCGCGGACGCGGCCTCGACAAGATTCAGGCTTCCCACGGCCACCGCCACCGTGTAGCCCTCACGGAACTTGCCGGGCGCGTAACGCACCGACGTCTGATAGTCGCTGCGATCGGCGTCTTGCGCCGGGCCGGCCGACCGGAACCCCGCGGCCACGAACGTGTCGAGCGCCTGGCCACCGGCGCCCTTCAAGCCCGAGCCGTTGACGACCCGCACCTTCACTTTGTCGGCCGCGAGCGGCTTCACGATCGGCTTCTTCGGCGGCGCGGTGAACTTCGCCAGCAGGTCGATGACTCCCGCCGCGTCGGGAAACTTGGCGAGGACGCGGTTCGGATTGGTCGGGTCGGGCAGTGTGGGCAGGGTCGACATCTGGACCTTGGCCGGATTGAGACCGCGGAACGTCAGCGCGAGTGAGTACAGCTCGCTTTGTTTGAGAGTTTGGTCGTGCCCGAGGCTCCCGAAGACTGCATCGAGCAGCGGCACGACCCGCAGCGGGTCGTTCCCCGACTTGTCGATCGCGGCTTGGCTCACCGTGCGCAGGAAGTACTGCTGCCGCGGGATGCGATCGATGTCGCTTCCGGTGGCAACCCAGCCGTCGCCGCCCGACTGTTTCGGATAGTCCCAGACCCAGGGTGCCGGGTGCTGGAGGTCTTTGGGCACGTAGTAGTGCCGAGAGCGTGCATAGGCAAGCGCTTGGTCGCCGTCGAGGCTCGCGCAACCGGCTTGGTTTATGTCCAGCCCCGTGAACGGATCGTGCGCCGGTGTGGAGAACCAGATGTGGATGTGGCCGATCGTGTTGACGATCTTCTTGAAGCCGCGGAAGTCCACCTCGAGGTAGTGGTTGATCTTGAGCGGCGCGAAGTCCTGCTGCAGCGTCTGTATCACCAGCCCCGCCCCACCGAACGCGAACGCTGCATTCAAAAGATCTCGTCCGTGGCCCGGAATCTGCACCATCAGATCCCGCGGAAACGACACCAACATGCCTGTGCGGGCAACGGGATCGACGTGCAGCACCATCATCACGTCCGAGTGCTGGCCTCCGACGACCTTGTTGCTGCCGTAGGCCTGCGCTTCTTGCGGAGTCTCGTCGGGCGGACGCTGGTCGGAGCCGATCAGCAGGTAGTTCGCGGGCTCGCCGGGTTTCACGGTCGCGAGGATGCCTTCGTCGATGTGAATCACGCGGCTCTTGGCGAATTCCCGCTTCCCGTACGCCTGGGCGGAGAAGAAACCGGCCGTGGCCAGGACGACGACTGCGAGCAAGGCGATCGCGAACCGACGAAGGAAGGTGAGCGCGAAGGGAGGGAGGAGCACGCGACGCAGGATTGTACTGACGCGCAGCGCATGCCTCGCACGCGCTCATGCAGTTTTCACGAGCGCTTCACGCGGCGCTCACTCCACAGGCAGTCCCAAGCCCCGCGCGACCACGAGGCGCTGGATCTCGCTCGTACCTTCACCGATCTCGAGGATCTTGGCGTCGCGGTAGAAGCGGCTCACAGGCGTTTCGTCGATATAGCCGTACCCGCCGTGGATCTGCACCGCGTCGCGCGTTGCGCTGACTGCGATCTCGCTCGCGTACAGCTTCGCCATCGCCGCGGCCTCTCGGATCGGCCGGCCCCGCTCGCGCAGCCACGCCGCTTTGTATACGAGATTGCGCGCGTTCTCGACCGCGACCGCCATGTCGGCACACTTGAACGCGATCGACTGGTAGCGGCCGATCGGTCCGCCGAACGCCTGCCGTTGGTTCGCGTACGCGACGGACGCGTCGAGACACGCGCGCGCCATCCCGAGCGCGAGCGCGGCGATGGCGATACGTCCGTCGTCGAGGATGCGCAGGAACGTTTTGAAGCCTTCGCCCCGCGCGCCGAGCACGTGATCTTCGGGAACCCGACAGCCGTCGAACACGAGCTCGTGGGTGTCGGACGCGTGCCAACCCATCTTTCGGTACGGCGGCTGCACGACGAAGCCGGGAGTGCCCGAGTCGACGACGATGGTCGTGATCTCGGTGCCGGAATTGGTGATGAAGGTCTTCTGACCGTCGATGACCCATTCGTTCGTAGCGTTGTCGAGGGTCGCTCGGGTGCGGGTCGCGCCCGCGTCGGAACCGGCCTCGGCTTCGGTGAGCCCGAACGCACCGAGCGCCTCACCCGCGATCATGGGGACGAGATATTTCTGCTTCTGGTCCTCCGTGCCGGTGTAGAAGAACGGCGCCGCGCCGAGGCTGACGCCGGCTTCGAGGGTGATCGCCATCGACGCATCGGCCCGCGCGATCTCCTCGATCGCGATGCAGTACGTGAGATAGTCGGCACCGCCGCCGCCGTACTCCTCCGGGAACGGGAGCCCGAACAGCCCGAGCTTTCCCATTGCGCGGACTGTGTCCACGGGAAACACGTGGTCTCGATCCCAGGCCGAGGCATTGGGCGCGATCTCACCCTCGGCGAAATCTCGCACGACGGCTCGGAACTGCTCCTGCTCGGGTGTCGGGTCGAACTCCATGATCACGACGGTAGTCGCAGCGGTACCGTTCGTCCCGTGGATGCGCGACAGGGCTACGCGGTTGTGCGCGACGGCGACCGATGGATCATCGCCCGGCGGCCGGCTCGCGTGGTCACTGCTCGCGGCGCCGATACGTTCGCCGCGCTCGACGACATCGCGGGCGACGGGTTCTGGGTGGGGTTCGTCGCGTACGACGCGGGACGCGCCATCGAAAACATCGAACCTCGCATCGACGACGACCTGGGACTCCCCGACCTCGCGTTCGTCCGCTTCGACGAGGTGCGGGTCGCGGACGAGTTGCCACCGGCCGAGGTGTCGTCGCTCGACCTGGGCCCGGGTACCTCGAGTCTCACCCGGGGCGAGCACGCAATGCTCGTCGCTCGGATACACGAGCTCCTCGCCGCCGGTGAGTGCTACCAGGTGAATCTCACGCGCCGGCTCACGTTCGACGCCGCGCCCGATCCGTACGCACTCTTCATCGCGCTCACTCGTTGCAACCCGTCGCCCCATGCCGGCGTGTGCGTCTTCGGCGATGCGCTGCCGGGGGTCGCCGTGGTGTCGGCATCGCCGGAGCTGTTCCTGCGGCTCGACGGCCGCGAGGTCGAGACGCGTCCGATCAAGGGCACGGCCGCCGACGCCGCGACGTTGCGCGCCAGCGGGAAGGACCGGGCCGAGAACCTGATGATCGTCGACCTCGCACGCAATGATCTCGGACGAGTCTGCGAGTTCGGTTCGATCAATGTCCCCGCGCTCTTCGCGATCGAAGCGCACCCCGGGCTGGCGCACCTGGTGAGTACCGTACGCGGCCGCCTCCGCCCCGACGTGGGTCTGGCCGAGCTCGTGCGCGCGACCTTTCCTCCGGCGTCGGTCACAGGCGCGCCCAAGCCGCGCGTGCTGCAAGTCATCGAAGATCTGGAACCCGTCCGCCGCGGCGTGTATTGCGGCGCGTTCGGATGGATCGACGCCGCGCGGCGGCGCGTCGAGCTGGCGGTCGCGATCCGGACCTTCGCGCTCGCGGCCGGTCGTACCCACTTCGGGGTCGGCGGCGGCATCGTTGCCGATTCGCGCGCACGTGACGAGTGGGTCGAGACCGAGCTCAAAGGCGCACGGTTGTTGCACGCGGCCGGCGCCCGCGCCGATCTCCCCGTCGACGTGCGGCGATGACCGCCCCAGAGGTCGTAGCCGCATGACCGCCAGGCGCAGATCCGGAGGCCCGGACCGTGGGCGTATTGCGCCCGGAGATCGAGGGCCGGAGGTCGTAGCCGCATGACCGCCAGGCGCAGATCCGGAGGCCCGGACCGTGGGCG
>JAUZEM010000183.1 GCA_030839005.1 Actinomycetota bacterium
CAACGCCTGATAAGACGGCAACGCCTGATAAGACGGCAACGCCTGATAAGACGGCAACCCCGGATAAGACGGCAACGCCTGATAAGACGGCAACGCCTGATCAGGCGGAAACGGCCTCGGACCGACCGAGGTATTTGTGCCACACCGGGTCGATCGGCCCCGCGGAAGCGATGAGCGAAGTCGTTGCGTGTGGCGCGACGGGCGGGCGGCGCAGCACCATCCCGCACTCGTTCGGGAGACGGGCCTCCTTGCGAGCGTTGCAGGAGCGGCAGGAGGCGACGACGTTCTCCCACGTGTGCGCGCCGCCGCGCGAGCGAGGCAGCACGTGATCGAGGTTCTCGGCCGCGATTCCGCAGTATTGGCAACGATGCCCGTCGCGCGCGAAGACCGCGCGCCTCGAGAGCGGCGCAGTCGCGCGGAAAGGCACCCGCACGAAATGCACCAACCGGACAACGGTGGGCACCGGGACGCTCCGGCGCTCGGAGCGGAACTCGGCGCCGTTGCGATGGACGATCTCGGCCTTCTCCTTCAGCACCAGGACGACCGCGCGACGCGAGGACACGACGCAGAGCGGCTCGAAGCTGGCGTTGAGCAGTAGCGACCGGGCCACGGATCACCTCCCGTGCGGCGAGATTGTACCGGCGCCGGCCGTCAGTGCCCGACGAATGACCCGCCGCTCGAACCGCGGCCCAGCCGACTTCCGTCGCCCGCGGACGTGAGCCGCGGGCCTAATCCGTTCCCCGGCACCATTCGAGATAACGCAGCACATCGGCCACTCGCGGCGACGCGTCTTTGCCGTACGCCGTCTCGAGCCGGAACCGCACGTACGCGCGATCGGGGAGCGGGACGAACGGCGATCGCGTCCACCAACGCATGGGAACCGCCCGAGAGATCTGACGGATGGCGGCGAACCACAGGTGCGGCCGGCGCAGCACCGCCGAGCAGCAATGGAACCAAAATGCCGCGCCGTGCGTCATGCCTGGGTCGCCGCGATCCGGGCCCACGCCGGGCAAGATAGCGTGGCGGCGGTAGTCGGCGTCTCCCGGGGACGACGGCGGCTTGCCGTGGCCCATGCCGCCCCCGACGGAGGTCGACAACGGTGCAAGCCGCGCCCCGCCCTGAACAGTCGTTCAAAGACCTCTTCGACGCCCTCGCCGCGCAGATCGAACGGGTGTTGCGCGGCAAGCGACGGGCCGTGCACCTCTCACTCGTGTGTCTGTTCTCCGAGGGCCACCTGCTCATCGAGGACGTACCCGGGGTCGGTAAGACCTCCCTCGCGAAGGCCATCGCCCGATCGACGGGCGGCACGTGGCGGCGAGTGCAATTCACACCCGACCTGCTGCCGTCGGACATCACCGGCGTGTCGGTCTGGGACCGCGCACGCGGCGACTTCGAGTTCCGGCCGGGTGGTGTGTTCGCCAACGTCGTACTCGCCGACGAGATCAACCGCGCGTCACCGAAGACGCAATCGGCGCTCCTCGAGTCGATGGAGGAGCGCCAAGTCACCGTGGACTCGCAGACCTACAAACTGCCCCGCCCGTTCATGGTGATCGCGACGCAGAATCCCGTCGAGCTGGAGGGTACGTACCCCCTACCGGAGGCACAGCTCGACCGGTTCTTGTTGCGCCTGCAGATCGGTTATCCGGATCGCGACGCCGAGATCGCGATTCTCGACGCCGAAGGCGACGATCCCATCGAACCCGACGAGCTCGAGCCGGTCACCGACGCGGAAACCGTCGCGGCATGGATATACGAGCTCGGACGCATCCACGTCTCGCCCGAGCTCCAGGGATACATCGTCGATCTCGCCGAGGCGACGCGCCATCACCGCGATCTCATGCTGGGTGTGAGCCCGCGCGGTGCGCTCGCGCTGCAGCGCGCCTCACGCGCGCTGGCCGCGAGCATCGGCCGCGCGTACGTGGTGGCCGACGACGTGAAGGTGCTCGCGTCGGCAGTCCTCGAACACCGCCTCCTCTTGTCGTCCGAAGCGATGATGCGCGGCGTGAACCCGGCCGACGTCCTGTCGGCCATCCTCGAAAGCGTGCCCGTCCCCGCGACGCGCGCGGGCTGAGGCTCCGAAGCGTGCTGACCCGTCGAGGATGGTCGTTCGTCGGAGCCGCCGTCGGGCTCTACGTCGGGGCGCGGTTGCTCGGGCTCGTGCAGCTCGCCGTGCTCGCCGTCGCGACGATGCTGCTCCTCATCGGCGCGTACGCGTGGGTACGGGTCAAGGCTCCGGCGCTCGTCGCCCGCCGGAAGCTGAAGGAGCGGTTGCAGGTCGGGGTGGAGGGACGAGTCGACCTCGTGATCACGGCCGCGCGTCGCGGCCCGACGATCGCGGTCGCGGACGCGTTCGACCAGGGGCGGCGCGCGGCACGGTTCCTGCTCGCGCCCCTCGCCGATGGTGAAGAGGCGCGCGCCGCGTACCGGTTCCCGACCGATCGGCGCGGGCACTTCGAGATCGGTCCGCTCCGCGCGACGCTCACCGATCCGTTCGGGCTCGTCTCGACGAGTCGCCGGGTGCTCGGCACGGAGGAGGTGATCGTCTACCCGCGCGTCCACGAGATCGTCCCGCCGCCCGACATCGGAGGTCTCGACCTCGACCGTGACCATCCCGCGGTGCGGCCCCGGGTCGAATCCAGCGGCGACTTCATGACGTTGCGCGAGTACGCGCCCGGCGACGACCTCCGCCACGTCCACTGGCGGTCGACCGCGCGCCGCGGGCATCTGATGATGCGGCAGAACGAGACCCGACGGCGGGCGCCCGTGCTCTTGCTGCTCGATGTGCGACCCGCGACCCACGACCGCGCGTCGTTCGAACGAGCGGTGGAGGCGGTCGCGTCGATCGCGACCGCGCTCGACCGCGCGGGCCGACCCTTCGAGGTCGCGTGGAGCACCGGCGTGAACATCGGAGCGCCCGGCCGCCGTCACCTCGCGCACATCATGGACGAGCTCGCGATCGTCGAGCCGCACGGCGCCGAGCGTCTGGTGATCGCGTCGACGCGCCGCCGCTCGAGCGCGCTCATCGCAGTCACGGGCCGGCTCCTCACCACCGACGCGGCCAGCCTCGGCATGCTCGTCCGCGACGGCGGGCTCCTCGTCATGGTCCCGACGGCGGACCAATCGGCTCCCGTGGCACCCCGCGCCCGCCGATTCCGCTCGCTCGCCGTCGCTCACCACGAACGGCCCTTCGCCCACTCCTGGAACGAGGCGGTGCTGCAGTGGCAGCGCACCGGCAGCTTTCCTACGTCGTCGTCACCCGCGCACTCCTGACCGGCGGGGCGACGCTCGCCCTCGCCCGCGTCTTCTCGGGAGCTTCGTGGGTCGCGCCGCTGCTGCTCGCCGCGGCGCTGCCCGCCGCGATACTGACGCTGGGCGAACGCCGGCGTTGGCCTCCGCTCGCAACGATCGGCGTCGCGCTGGGCACGGGCGCGTGGCTCGCGATCCTCGTCGACGATCCCTCCGAGACCTTGGCCGGTCTCCCGACCCCGAGCGCGCTCGCGACCGCGGGCCACGACCTGGCCCACGCCCCCCACATCTTGAGATCGGCGGTCGTCCCCGTCGCTCCGGTGGAAGCCGCGCTGATGCTTGCGGTGGTCGCGGCATTCGTGGCCGCCCTCGTCACCGAGCTGATCGCGCGACAGCTGGAGGCGCCAGTGGGCGCGATCGGTCCGAGCGTCGCGCTCTTCGTCGCGATGTCGGCGCTCGGCTCGGGTCGCTGGGCCCCCACCACCGCGTGCTACGCGCTCGTCGTTGTCGAATATCTCGTCGCGCTGCAACATTCCGAGCTCGAGACCCGACGCACGTGGTTCCAGAGCGCCAAGAACCGGCGCTCCCACGTCGTCACCGGTGGCGCGGCCGCCGGTGCGCTCGTCGTCGCGGTCGCGATCACGCTCGGTCCGGGCATGCCGGGCGCGCGGGGCGAGGCGTGGATCCGGTACCGCTCGCTCGGTAGCGGGCGGGGATCGAGCATTCTCAACGTCACATCGCCGCTCGTCTCGGTCGGGGCGAAGCTGAACGGGCAGAACTCCACCAAGGAGGTCTTCAGCGTCCGCACGACCGAAGCGCGCGGCGACTACTGGCGCGTCATCGCGCTCGACCAATTCCAAAGGGACGGCTGGGGCCTGAACTCCGACCAGCGGGCCGCATCGAAACTGCCGGGCCCCACACACCGCCCGGGTACGAGGTTGGCCACCCAGACGTTCCAGTTGGGGTCGATCGACGCCCGCTGGCTCCCGGCCGCCTACCGTCCGATCCGTATCGACGTGCCCGGAGCGCAGGTGCTCCCAGGTTCGACGTCACTGTTCCTCGACAATCCACTTTCGGGTCTCACCTACGTCGTCGAATCCGAGATCTCGAACCCGGACCTGTCCGTCCTCGATTCGGTGACGTTCGCCGACCTGCGGGACATGTCGGCCGACGTGGCGCTCCCGAGCACCTTCTCGGTACGCGCCCGCAAGTTTGCACAGGACGTCACGCGCGACGCCGAGACGCCGTACGGAAAGGCGTTCGCGCTCATGAACGTGTTCCAACATGCTCCGTTCACGTATGACCAGAGCGTCAACCTCGGAACGACGCCCAACGCCCTCAATCAATTCCTCTTCGAAACACAACGCGGCTTTTGCGAGCAGTACGCGGCGGCCTTCGCGGAGCTCGCCCGCGCGATCGGCCTGCCGGCTCGGGTCGCGGTCGGTTATCAGCGCGGCACCGCCGGGCCCGACGGGCTGTGGCACGTCAAGGAGCTCGACGCCCACGCGTGGCCCGAGGTGTGGCTCGGCCAGAGAGTGGGCTGGTACCGCTTCGAGCCGACGCCGGGTCGCACCGATCCCGTCACCGGACTCGGCGGCAGCGCCGCGGCGGACTCCGCCGGCTCGACGACGACCACACCGACGACGGCGGCGCGCACGACGACGCCGACCACCGCCTCGCTCACGCCCAACTCGTCGCCGTCGCAGATCCAGGTACAGCCACCGGCCACTCCCGCGGGCTCCCGCACGGGCGCCCACGTGCTCACGGCGTTGGCAGTCACGCTCGCGATCGCGGCCGTTGCGTTCGGCATGCTGCTCGCCGCGCTCGCGTTCGGTGCGTGGCGCCGCACGCGGCGGCGGCGCCACGATCCCGACGACCGGCGACGCGTGCTCGGCGCATGGACAGAGGCCCTCGAGCAACTCTCCGCGGCCGGCATCGAGCGCAAGCCATCGACGACATCGCTCGAGTTCGCGCTGCGTCAGGCTCCGGCGCTCGGCGCGGGCGCAGCCGGTCCACCACTGATGGTCCTCGCGCGGTTGCACACCGCCGCGATGTACTCGCGCGATGCGCCGTCGTCCGACGAGGCCGACGAAGCGTGGGCGGGGGTCGACGCCATCGCCGGCGCGTTACGCGCAAACGTGCCGCGCGCGCGTCGGTTGCGGGTCCGTTGGTGGTCGGGGCTGCGTCGGCCGGCCCGGCACCGGGAAGACGCTCAGCCCTGAGCGGTGAGCCGTTCGACGAACGCCGCGCGCTCGAGGCTGAAGGCGCGTACGTCGGCATCGACGTCCGCGGCGACCTGGTCGACCGCCACGAACAGGGCAAGTTGACCCGCGCGCAACGCGTCGAGAATCTGGCCGTCGTCGTGGCAGGCCCAAACGTGGCGCCCGTCGGTGATGAGGCGCAGGCTCGTCAGATCGTGACCGGCATCGCGCACCGCCGTGAGGGCGGCGCGGACGCGGATCGACGGGAGACCGGCGTCGAGCATCGATCGCACGACCCGCAACGCGACGAGATCGCGAAAGCCGTAACCGCCGTTGTCGCCCGGCTCGACGAGTCCCGAGCGCGACCAGTGCCGGAGCTGGCCGACCGTGCAGTCGGACAGACGTGCCGCTTGCGCCGCGGTGAAGCCCACCGTCGACGGTTCAGGAATCGTCGCGGCGGAAGCGTTCGCGCCATTGCCGCCCGCGCTCGCCGAACATGCCGCGCAAACCTCCCTGCGCGCGCAGGCCCCCGGTAAGGGTCTCGAGGCCGGCCCGTCCGAGCTTGCGCACGTGCCGCTCGATGACGAGTGAGCATCCGAGCATCACCGCGAAGCCGATCGCGCCGACCCATATGTTCGACGCGAACGTGAAGACGAGCAGGACGAGACCGCCGAGCAGACCGAGCGCCGCCCAGCGGATCATCCGGGCCGAGTGGCGATACAGCGTGGTGCGCGATACCCGCTCACCGAGAGCCGGATCGGTCGCGTTCAGCTGGGCTTCGATCTCGCGGAGGATCTTCTGCTCTTCGTCGGAGAGCGGCATGGGCGCCATTCTCGCGCAGCCGGCGCGGGCCAACAACGCGCGGGCCGACGGGACGGGCCGAAATCCACGGTCAGTTGACCGATTTGGGCACGCCTCCGTCCGCCGCGGAGCGGTACACGAGGTCGACGAGCCGATGCGCCGCGAGCGCGTCGCCCGCGCGGGGGTGCCCGACCGGCGTTGCCGCCGGCGCCCTCCGAGTCCCCAGGCGTGAGAGAGAGTCGAGAAAGGCCTTCGACGGCTCGGCATACTGTGCCAGCGCCTTGGCGTAGACCGCGGGCAGGGTGAAGCGGCTGCTCCAGCTCGGCGCTTCGGATTCGATGAGGTGCTCTCCGTCGTCGGTCTGCACATGCAGCGGACCGAGATAGTCGTCGTCCGTCCAGAGCACCGCCTTCTCACAAAATACTTCGAGGCGCCGGCTCGACTCGCGGCTGAGCACCTGGTGCCAGACACTCGTCAGCTGAGCGACGGAGTCGTCGGCAAACGCGAACGTCGCCACCGCGGTGTCCTCGATGCCCGAATACCCGAAGCGCGACGCCGTGCGCGCCGAAACCTCGACCGGATCGCCGAGCGTCCAGCGGAGCACGTCGACGTCGTGAATGGAGTGCTCGATGACGGTCCCGCCACCCGCGTGCTCGACGTCGGCTCGCCACGTCGAGCCGTACATGCCTTGCACCGGGAAGTACTGATCGTCGCGCATCACGGCCGCGAGCACGCGGCCGTGCTCCCCCGACGCGACGACGCCCGCCAGGTTCCGGAAAACGGGAGCCCACCGCAACACGAGGCCGACCTGGTGCGGAACCCGCTCGAGCGCCGCCGCGACGCTCGTCGCGGTCGCGAGGTCGGGGGCGAGTGGTTTCTCGCAGAAAATCGGGAGACCACGATCAGCCGCAGCTTCCACCGCCGCAAGATGCCCGGCGGTCCAGGTGCACACCCACACGGCGTCGACTGCGTCGAGCAATTCTTCGAGCGTCTCGCGCGGCTCACCGCCCTGATGACGCGCCACCTTTGCCGCCCGATCGGGGTCGTCGTCGAAGGTCGCCGTCAGGCGCGCGTCGATGAGCTCGGCGTCGGTGAGCTGCTGCAGCGCGACCGCGTGCACCGTCCCGATGTGTCCGCAGCCGACCAGGCCGATCCGTATCATCCCGCCGTCGACCTATCTTCGTTTGGCCAGTCTTCGTTCGGCCTGTCTTCGTTTGGCCTGTCTTCGTTCGGCTCGACGAGCGTCGCGGGGCGAACCGCGAGGGAACCGAACCGGTCGCGCACTTCGTCCACCGCGCGTTCGACGGCCGCGCGCCGCGCGGTGCGATCGCGCCGCTCGCTGTGCGCGTCACCCGCAAGCCCGAGGGTCGCCTGAACAGCTGCGACGACGTCGAGTCGCGACAGCGCGACACCGAGGAGGCGCACGCCCCGGCCGACATCGAACTCGGCCAGGAGCTCCCGCGCGACCGCGAACACGATCGTGCTCACGTCGGTCGCCCCGGCCAGCGTGCGCGCCCGGGTACGGGTCTCGAAATCGCCGAAACGGATCTTGACGTTGACGGTGCGCGCCGTCAGTCCCGAGGTCCTCAACCGCGCGCACGCTCGATCGGTGAGCCGCACCAGCTCGCGCTCGCACTCGAAAACCGTGTGCAGATCGGCCGCAAAGGTCTCCTCCGCGCCGATCGATTTCGCGTCGCGTTCGGGGATGACCTCGCGCGGGTCGTCGTTGCGGGCGAGCGCGTGCAGGTGACGACCGAGCCCGGAGCCCAGCGCGCCGACGAGCACTTGCTCGTCGATCGCGGCCACGTCGCCGATCGTCCGAAGCCCCATGCGTTCGAGTTTCGCCATCGTCGCGGGGCCGACACCCCAGAGCCGCGATGCCGGCAGTGGCGCGAGAACCGCGTGCTCGGTTCCCGGCTCGACCACGAGGATCCCGTCGGGCTTCGCGAGGTCGCTCGCGAGCTTCGCCAGGAACTTGGTCGACGCGGCCCCGACCGAAAGGCACAGGCCCGCCTCCTCGAGTACCCGCCGGCGGATCGTGGCCGCGATCTCGGCCGGGTCGCCGAGCATCCGCCGCGCGCCGGCCACGTCCACGAACGCCTCGTCGATGGACAGCTGTTCGACGAGAGGCGAGATGGACGCCAGGATCCCCATCACCTCGTGGCTCTTGTCGACGTAGCGCGCCATGCGCGGCCGGAGGAAGGTCGCTTGCGGACACGCCCGACGGGCCCGCGCCATCGGCATCGCCGAACGCACGCCGAAGTCACGCGCCTCGTAGCTGGCAGTGCTCACTACCCCGCGGTTGCCGAGGCCGCCGACGATCACCGGCCGTCCCCGAAGGCTCGGGTCGTCGAGCTGCTCGACGGCCGCGAAGAACGCGTCGAGATCCACGTGCAGGATCGTTGCGTCCCGGCGCGCCGTCACGGCAACTCACTCATTGGCCACTCACGACCGGGCGCTCACGACGGCGCGCGCACGACACGCATGTCGTCGCGCGTCGTGCCGAACACGTCGTAGCGAAAATCGACACCGCTTCCGGGTGCCCAGCGGTCGCGCAACCAGGCCGCCAACGGCTCACCCACCCACGGCGCGCACGACGCGAGCAGCACCGCGCACTCCGTTGCGGGAACGAACGCGGCCTCGACAACGATGCCGTCCGGATCGTCGACGCAGACGTCGCCTTCGAAGGCCACTGCGAGATGCACCTCACAGCGCATGCGCCAGCCCATATCGGGGGCGTGCGCACGCACCTCGTAGAGCGGCCCGCTCCACTCGCGCACGCGCAGGCCTGTCTCCTCCTCGACCTCGCGCGTGAGCCCCGCGATCAGGTCGGTGTCGTCGGCGTCGATCACACCACCGGGCGTGGACCAGTCCTCACTGCCGCCCCGGCGTAGATTGCGAACGAGCAGTACACCTTCGGGCGTCTCGAGCAATCCTCCGGCGACGGTCCATTCGTGCACGGCCGACAGTCTCGCGCTTCCCCTCGTGCGCGCGGCGCGCCGGTACGATCGCCGGGTGGCTGCCGAGATCACGCCGGAGCACCCCAACCTGCCCCGCCGCGGCGCACTCGCAGCGACGTTTACCGCCATCGTGCTCTCGGGTTCGCTCGGCGGCCTCATCGGGTACAGCCTGGTCGCAACGACGTGTCCCGATGCACCGACGCGAGCCGAGCAGTTGTTGCAGCAGGTCCGCGGCTTTCAGGCGCACGTACCTTCGTGCGTGTTCGCAGAGCTGGCCGCGGCGGTGGCCGGGACGATCGTCGCCGCGATCGGCGCCGCGGTAATCGCCGGCCTCGTGCTGCGTGCCCACTCGGAATGGCGCGGTCACGCGCCCCGCGGGCGCGCGCGCCCGTAGCGTTACGCCAGTGCGATCCGCCGGAATGCCTCGGCGAATTGCACCCCGGCCATGCGGCCGGCGTCGATCGCACTCTCGCGCAAGAAGTCACGGAACCAGTCACCGGTCTCGACGAGTTGGCTCGCGTGACAGAAGAGGGCCTCGATCTTCCGTTCGAGCGTGGCGCCGACGTCGACCCACACGTTGGGCTCGAAGGTGCCCGAGAGATACAGCGCGCGCACCTGGTGGGTTGCGAGCCCCTCCGCGCTCAGTTCCGGAAAGTAGTGCGGGTTGCCGGCCGCGGGCGCGACCGCGTCGAGCGTCGCCCAGCCGGTGACGCGATGGTCGCGATGGTTGACGTAGGCCGCGCCGAAGAACACCGCGGTCGGGTCGGGGCAGCACACCGCGTCGGGTCGCAGGGAGCGGATCAGCCGCACGAGCTCGAGTCGCAACGGCCGGTCGTCGGCGATCTCGCCGTCGGGATGATCGAGGTGGTGGTGCTCGGCGATCCCGAGCACTTGTGCCGCGGCCGCGGTCTCCTCCACCCGGAGCCGCGCGAGCGCGTCGAGGTCGGCCTCGGGATCGCTGGTGCCCTTGTCGCCGCGCGTCGTGACCGCGACGTGCACCTCGGCGCCGGCATCCGCCCAGCGTGCGAGCGTGCCTCCGGCGGAGATCTCGGGATCGTCGGGGTGCGCGTAGATCGCGAGCACCCGCGTCGGTACCTCGTCGTGTATCACGGTCACTCGTCGCTTCCGATCTCGTCGAAGGCGTCGACCGTGCCGGTGATCGCGTCGTCGTCGAAATCTTTGTGCGTGACGAATCGCACTGTGCGCGGGTCGATCGTGCCCGCGCGCACACCGAGTCGCCCCAGCCGTTCGACGAAGTCGACCGGGAGGGCGGGTAGATCGGCACACACGATGTTGGTGCGAATCTTCCCGGGGTCGACACTTCCCGGCCAACGGCTCGCCAGCGCGTCGGCAAGGCGGCGCGCCCGAACGTGGTCGTCGGCGAGTCGCTCGACCATCGTCTCCAGCGCCACAACACCGGCCGCCGCGATCACGCCGGCTTGGCGCATGCCGCCGCCGAAGCGGGCGCGGTGCGCGCGCGCCTGCGCGATCACGCTCGCCGGACCGCACAGCACCGAGCCGACGGGAGCGCCGAGGCCTTTCGACAGGCAGAACATGACGGTGTCGGCCGGCGCCGCGAGCTCCCGCGGTGCCGTGCCCAACGCGACCGCCGCGTTCCAGATACGCGCTCCGTCGACGTGCACGCGCAACCCACCGGCGCGCGCGATCGCGCAGAGGGTCGCCATCTCGCCGGCGTCGATCGGCGCACCCGACAACGCCATGTACGTGTTCTCGATCACGAGCAAAGACGGCTGCGGCAAGTGGTGAGCGACGCCGTCGACCGCCGCGCGCACACCGTCGGGCAGGTCCCACAACGGATGCATCTGCACGCCGCTGTTGGCCGGCGCCGAAGCACCCTCGTAGCGGTAGACGTGCGCTCGGTCGGGACAAAGCACCTCCGTGCCGGACGACGCGAGCACGCGGATCGCGAGCTGATTCGCCATCGTCCCCGACGGGACGTAGAGGGCGGCCTCCTTTCCGAGCAGCGACGCCGCGAGCGACTGCAGCCGATTGACGGTGGGATCCTCGCCGTAGACGTCGTCGCCGACCTCCGCTTCGGCCATCGCCCGGCGCATCTCCGCCGTGGGTGTGGTGACCGTGTCGGAGCGAAGATCGATCGAGCTCACGACTCCTGCCACCCCGGCTTCACCGGCCGCATCAGCCCCTCTTGGATGACCGTCACCGCGAGCGCTTCGTCGTGGCGGAAGATGAAGCCCTCGGCGAGACCCCGCGCGCCTGCGGCCGACGGGCTCTTCTGGTGGTAGAGGAGCCACTCGTCGGCGCGCAACGATCGATGGAACCACATCGCGTGGTCGAGGCTCGCGATCATGAAGCGGTCGTCGTCCCACGAACGTGCGTGGGACATGACGGCGGTATCGAGCAGCGTCAGATCCGACGCGTACGCGACCACGCACGCGTGCAGCAGCGGGTCGTCGGGCAACTTCCCGTCGGCGCGGAACCACACGAGCTGCTCGGGCTCGCGCGGGCTCGGATCGGGGTCGAGCCAGCGCGGCAGCCGCGACGAGCGGGTGTCGATCGGGCGGTCGCGCTGTATCCACTCGACGAACGCCGGTGGGAAGCGATCGGCGTACGGCTCCAGTCGCTCACGCATCGTCGGGAGCGTCTCGGGGTCCGGCGCCTCCGGCATCGGGTACTGGTGCTCGGGGCCCGGTTCGTCGATGTGGAACGACGCGGACAGGTTGAAGATCGCGCGCCCGTGCTGGATCGCGACGACACGCCGGGTCGTGAAGCTGTGGCCGTCGCGGATGCGGTCGACGTCGTAGACGATGGGGATGCGCGGATCGCCCGGGCGCAGGAAGTACGCGTGCAAGGAGTGGACCCGGCGATCGGAGTCGACCGTTCGTCCTGCCGCGACGAGCGCCTGGCCCGCGACTTGGCCTCCGAACACCCGTTGCCGGTCCTCGTCCGGACTCACGCCCCGGAACAGATTGACCTCGAGCTGCTCCAGTTCGAGCAGGTCGATGAGATCGTCCAGCGCGCGCCCCATAGCCGCGGCGATGCTACCGGCGCGAGGGCAACGCGCCGGCCGGTGCGCGACAAGATCTCGCCGGCGGAGCATGCCGCCTCCGGAGGCGAGCGCTCAACCGAAGAACACCGCCGCAGTCTCGAACAGGCGGCCGTCCACGGTCTTCAAGTGAGCCACGCCCTCCTCGATCGGGATGCGCACGACGTCGGTTCCGCGCAACGCGACCATCTTCCCGAAGTCGCCCGCGTGCGCGGCGTCGATCGCCTCGATCCCGAACCGCGTCGCGATCACGCGGTCGTACGCGTTCGGGGTGCCACCCCGGAGAACATGGCCGAGCGACGTCATGCGCGCTTCGTAACCGGTGCGGCGCTCGATCTCGTCGGCGAGACGCTGGCCGATCCCCCCGAGTCGGACGTGACCGAAGTCGTCGACCTCGCCCGTCTGGACCTCCATCGTCGCCTCCTTCGGCATCGCACCTTCCGCGGTGACGACGATCGAGAACTTGGCGCCGCGCTGATGCCGGTGCGTGAGGCGATCGCAGATCTCCTCGATGTCGAACGGCTCCTCGGGGATCAAGATGATGTCGGCACCTCCCGCCATTCCCGAGTAGGTCGCGATCCAACCCGCGTGCCGGCCCATCACCTCGACGACCATAACTCGGTCGTGACTCTCGGCCGTCGTGTGCAGACGGTCGATCGCGTCGGTCGCGATCTGCACCGCGGTATGGAAGCCGAACGTGAAGTCGGTCCCGGACAGATCGTTGTCGATCGTCTTCGGTACGCCGACGACCCTGACGCCGTCGCCGTCGAGCTTCAAGGCGACGCCGAGCGTGTCCTCGCCGCCGATGACGACCAGCGCGTCGACCCGATCGCGGGCCAGCGTCGCGAGCACTCGCCTCGCTCCGTCGTCGGACTTGTACGGATTGGTGCGCGACGTACCGAGGATCGTGCCCCCGCGCGGGAGGAGACCGCGCACGGCGTTCACCGACAAGTCCATCGACTCGCCCTCGATCACCCCGCGCCAGCCGTGGCGATAGCCGACGATCGTGTGACCGTGTTGACCGACACCCTTGCGAACCACGGCACGGATGACGGCATTCAGCCCGGGGCAATCGCCTCCGCCGGTCAGCATCCCGATTCGCATCGCTGCCTCCTTCTGCGTTGCTCTATCCTGCCGCGAGTCCGGGCCCCGGGCGTGACATCGATGGACCAACCAACACCGGAACGATCAGCGCCCGAACCATTGGCGCCGGAACCACTGGCGCCCGAGCGAGCTCCGGACGTGACCCCTGCCCCCTTGCCCCAGACCCGGGCACAACGGACCCCGGTGCGGACCCGCGACCGACGCGTCGAGATCCGCCTCCAGACGTTGGTCGGCGCCGACGACGCCCTCGTCGCCTGGACGCGCGGTTGGGTGTCCCGGGAGCTCAGGCTGCACCGGCTGCTCGCGGCGCGTACCTTCGACTTCGCTGTGCTCACGGATCGCAACCTCTTCTTGTTCTCCACGGGGTTCTTCAGCCGCCGGCCGCGGCGACGCGTGTACTCGTCGCGCCTCGATCGGATCAACGTGTCCGACCACGTCCGACCGCATGGACGACGACTCCGGATCACGTCACGCAATGCCGACCCGCTGTGGATCGAGCTACCCGTGAGCGACCGCACGACGGCGTTCGCAGACGCGCTCGTCGCCCACGCGCACGCGGATTGACGATGAGCTGCGTCATTGCCATCGACGCGGGAACTACGGGAGTACGCGCCTTCGCCGTCGGCGACGACGGTGAACCGCGCGCCCGCTCGTATCGCGAGTTCCGGCAGCACTTCCCTCGCCCGGGTTGGGTCGAACACGACCCCTACGACATCTGGCAGGCGACGTCCGAGACGCTGGCTGAGGTCGTGCGGGAATTGCACGACCGCAGCGAGACGATCGCCGCGGTCGGCATCACGAACCAGCGAGAAACGGTGGTCGTCTGGGATCGCCGCACCGGCGCGCCGAGGGCGCGCGCGATCGTGTGGCAGGACCGGCGGACCGCCGAACGCTGCGACGAGCTGCGCGCGGCCGGTTACGAGCCGATGATCCGCCGCGCCACGGGCCTCGTGCTCGATCCGTACTTCTCCGCGTCGAAGCTGTCGTGGTTGCTGCACACCGGCGGAGTGACCGCCGACGAGGACCTGGCGTTCGGCACCGTCGACGCCTGGCTGCTCTGGAAGCTGACCGGCGGTTCGAACGGGGGCGTTCACGCGACCGATCCGTCGAATGCGAGCCGGACGATGCTCTACGACATCGGCGCCGGCGATTGGTCGGACGAGCTCTGCGAGCTCTTCGACGTGCCGCGCGCGTGCGTGCCGGATGTGCTGCCGTCGAGCGGCCGGTTCGGCGTGACCGTTCCCGCGGACGCCGCGGGGTTGCGCGTTCCCATCAGCGGCATCGCCGGCGATCAACAGGCGGCGCTCTTCGGGCAGGCGTGCGTCGAGCCCGGCATGACGAAGAACACCTACGGCACCGGGTCGTTCGTGCTCACGAATGTCGGCAGCACCCAGCCGGAGCCGGTCGACGGCCTGCTGACGACGATCGCGTGGTCGCTCGCGCCGGGCGCGGTCACGTACGCGATGGAGGGCGCGATCTTCGTCACGGGCGCCGCGATCCAATGGTTGCGGGACGGACTGGGTGTGATCCGCGAAGCGTCGGAGATCGGTCCGCTGGCGGCGTCGGTCCCCGACCCCGGCGGCGTATACCTCGTACCGGCGTTCACGGGACTCGGCTCGCCCTGGTGGGACCCGTACGCACGCGGGACGATCGTCGGAATCACGCGCGGCACGAGCCGCGCTCATCTCGCACGCGCCGTCGTCGAAGCGATGGCGTTCCAGACCGCTGACGTTGTCGACGCGATCACCCGCGCCAGCGGCGCGGCCCCCGCCGAGATGCGCGTCGACGGGGGCGCGTCCGTGATGGACGTGCTGTGCCAGTTCCAGGCCGACCTTCTCGGCGTGACCGTGCGTCGCGCGGCCATACAGGAGACAACGGCGCTGGGCGCGGCTTTCCTCGCCGGGATCGCGGAAGGCGTGTGGAGCTCGCCCGACGAGGTGAACGCAAGGTGGAGCGCCGACGCGGCGTTCTCGCCGACGATGACGGACGACGGGCGCGCGGGACGACGCGCAGCCTGGGGGCGCGCCGTCGAACGATCGCGCGGTTGGGCGCACGCCTGAGCTACGACGCCATTGAGTTACGACACCATTGAGTTACGACACCATTGAGTTACGACACCGCGGTTCTCGGACTCCGGGCGTCGGCGAAACTCGCGACACGCGCAACGTCGGTGGGGATATCTTCGGCGTGCTTCGTTGCGTACGTGTCGATGTACTCGTAGCCGGAGAGCTGGGCGATCTCGTACATGACCTCGTCGGTGAGCTCCCGCAGCGCCATGTGATCGTGCTCGCGGTTCGCGTAGCGGGCGGGATCGACCGGCTCCCCGAAGCGGATCGTCACCACCCGAAACAGCTTCGGCATCCGGGAATCGACCGGTTGCACATCGTCGGTGCCGATGAGACCGATCGGCACGATCGGCACGTTGCACCGGAGCGCGAGTCGCGCCACGCCGGTGTGGCCGCGGTGCAGCAGCCCGTCGCGGGTTCGCGTGCCCTCGGGATAGATCCCGAACACCTTGCCCGCGCGCAGCACCGCGGTCGCCGAAACAAGCGCGCGCTCGCTCGCACTGCCGCCTTCGCGCCGGATCGGGATCTGCCCGCAACTCCGGAAGAACCACGCGGTCTTCGCGTCGTCGAAGTACTCGGCCTTCGCCACGAAGGTCACCCGCCGGCGCACGACCAACGGGATGAAGATCGAATCGAGGAATGAACGATGGTTCGACGCCAGGATCACGGCGCCGCGGCGCGGAATGTGCTGTCGACCCTCGACCCTGACGCGCACGAACGCGCGGACGAACGGAGTGAGGAGGGCCTTGACGATCCAGTACAAGGACCGCCAGCGTACGCCGCAGACGGCTCCGGTCGTCGAGGATCAGGCCGCGACGCGCTCCGCGGCGATCTTTCCGGCTGGAATTGCCGGTTGGAGCCGGCCGGCCAGCGCGTCGACGCTCGCCATCGTCCGTGCGACCTCGTCGTTCTCGTGGCGGGCGTTGTCGAGCGCCCGCCCCGTTCCGACCTCGTGCATGAGGTCGTGCATCAGCTGGTCGATCACGCTGAGAAGTAGGCGGCGCATCGAGTCCTCCTTCGACACAACCAGTGTGCGCGGCGGACATGGCCGGCCGGTTCCCGGGGTGTCACGGGGACGCGAACAGCAGTTGACTGAGGTGTGACACACGGTCCGCGGGCGCCCCTGAGCGCCTACCGGCTGGGCGCGAATATTGACCGAGCGGTCAAGCGCGGCGCTACGCTCGCCCGGATGCGGCGCAAGCTCACTCCGCGGGGTCGCGAACGCCGCGACCAGTTGATGGAGTGCGGAGCGCGCCTGTTCGCAGAGCGCGGCTACCACCCGACGTCGGTGGCCGACATCGTGGCCACGCTGGGCGTCGGCAAGGGCGTCTTCTACTGGTACTTCGCCTCGAAGGAGGAGTTGCTCACGGAGCTGCTCAAGGCGTCGAACCACGATCTCCGCAAGCGCCAACAGCACGCCATCGAAGGCATTGACGACCCGGTGCGCCGCATCGAGCTCGGTATCCGCGCGTCGCTCTCATGGTTCGCCGAGCACCGCGAGTACTTCGCGATCATCCAGTTCGCGGCGACCGACGAGACCTTCGCACCCGTGCTCGCCCGCAATCGGGAGATCTCGCTCGCCGACACGATCCGCCACCTCAAAGACGGCATCGTCGACGGCCGGATCGCCGACCGCGACCCCACCCTCCTCGCGCACGCGATTCACGGCGTCGTGGCCGAGCTGACGAGCCGGGCGCTCGTCGACGGCAGTCTGCCCGTCGGCGAGGTCGCCGATCTGTGCGTCGCCTTCTGCCTCGAAGGCCTCTGCGGCTGAACCTCAGCCGAGCTTGGTGAGACCCTTGCGGATCTGGCGCATCGCCTGGTGGATGCGCTTCTCGTTCTCGACGAGAGCGAACCGCACGTAACCCTCGCCGCCCGGGCCGAAGCCCGAGCCGGGCGACAGCGCGACCTTGGCCTCCTGCACGCACATCGTCGTGAACTCGATGCTCGTCATGTCGGCGTAGGGCTCCGGGATGGGCGCCCAGACGAACATCGTTCCCTTCGGCTTGTCGATGTGCCACCCGAGCCGGTCGAGGCCGTCGATCAATGCGTCTCGCCGGCCCCGGTAGATCGCGTTGACGCCCTCCGGGAAGTCCGGGGCCTCGTTCATCGCGACCGTCGCCGCGATCTGGATCGGCTGGAACGATCCGTAGTCGAGGTACGACTTGAGCTTCGCGAGCGCGGCGACGATCTCGGCGTTGCCGACCAGGAAGCCCATGCGCCAGCCGGCCATCGAGAACGATTTCGTCAATGTGTAGAGCTCTACCGCGACGTCCTTCGCGCCCGGGACCTGCAGGATCGACGGCGGCTCGTATCCGTCGAAACCGAGATCCGCGTACGCGAAGTCGTGCACGACGACGATCTCGCGCTCGCGCGCGAACGCCACGAGCTGGGTCATGAAGTCGAGGTCGACGCAGGCGGTCGTCGGGTTGTGCGGAAAGGATGTGACGATCACCCGCGGTCGCGGCCACGCCTGCTCGTACGCGCCGCGCATGTTCTCGAAGAGGTTCTCGCCCGGACCCATACGCACGTAGTGCACGCCCGCCCCCGCGAGGATGGGACCCCAGATGTGGATCGGGTAGGACGGCGACGGCACGAGCGCCGTGTCGCCCGGACCGACCAGCGCGAGCATCAGGTGCGAGAAACCTTCCTTCGCACCGATCGTCGAACAGATCTCGGTCTCGAAGTCCAAAGTGACCCCGAACTTGCGCGCGTACAGCGCAGCAACCGCTTCGCGGAGCTTGGGGATGCCCTTGCTGGTCGAGTAGCGGTGATTGCGCGGGTTGCGCGCCGCCTCGATGAGCTTGTCGACCGCGATGCCCGGCGACGGAAGATCGGGGTTGCCGAATGCGAGGTCGACGACATCTTCCCCCGCTCGCCGGAGCTGCATCTTCAGCGCATCGATCTGCGCAAACGCATACGGCGGCAGGGCATGAATGCGTCGGAATTCCACCGTGGAATGATACCGATGTGCCCTCGAGTGGCATCGGACACCGATAGCGTGACGCCGTGCCGAGACCATTGCCTTCGAGGCCGAAGGCCGTCCTCCTCGACGTCGGCGGAATCTTCTTCGCGCCCTCGCACGACCGCGTCCTGGGAGCGTTCGCGCGTGCAGGGCTCGCGCCGACGGCCGAGATCCTCGATCGTGCGCACTACGCGGGCGCCCGGGCCTTCCCGGCCGGCGGCGACGAGCTCGATTGGCAGCTCGACTGGCCGGAGCGATGGCGCGCCTATCTCGACGCGTACATGACCGAATGCGAAACCCCCGACGACCGGCGCGAGGAGGTGCACGAGCACCTCGACAGCGAGTTCGCCGATGCGGCCCTGTGGTTACACGAGCTCCCGGGAGCGCGCGAGGGATTGCGCGCGTTGGCCGAGACCGGAATCCGACTCGGCATCATCTCGAACGCCGACGGT
>JAUZEM010000216.1 GCA_030839005.1 Actinomycetota bacterium
CGAGCTGCTGAAGCAGACGAAGTCCGAGATCGAAGAGATCTCGCCCGCCGCCGCCGAGCCGCGCGTCGGCGAGTCGACATTCCTCGACGTGCGCGAGCTCGACGAGTTCCAGCAGGGAATGATCCCCGGCGCGGTCTTCATCCCGCGCGGCCACCTCGAGAGCCAGGTCGAGAACAAGATCCCCGATCACGACGCGCCGGTCGTCATCTACTGCGCGGGCGGCACCCGTTCCGCGTTCGCGGCCAAGACGCTCAAGGAGCTCGGCTACAGCGATGTCGTGTCGATGGCGGGCGGCTTCGGTCGTTGGAAGAACGAAGGCCGCGCCTGGGTCACGCCGAACACGCTCTCCCCCGAGCAGCGCGACCGCTACGGACGCCACGTCCTCCTACCCGAGGTCGGCGAAGAGGGTCAGCAGAAGCTGCTCGGCGCGAAGGTGCTCCTGCTCGGCGCCGGTGGGCTCGGCTCCCCTGCCGCGCTCTACCTCGCGGCCGCCGGCGTGGGAACGATCGGCATCGTCGACATGGACGTGGTCGACGCGTCGAATCTGCAACGCCAGATCCTGCACAACCTCGAGCGCATCGGCGACCGCAAGGTCGACTCCGCGAAGAAGACGCTCACGGCCTTGAACCCCGACGTCGACGTCGTCACCTACGACGTGCGCCTCGGCGCCGACAACATCCTCGACATCATCAGCGGTTACGACGTCATCGTCGACGGCACCGACAACTTCCCGACCCGTTACCTGCTCAACGACGCGTCATTGCTCGAGCGCATCCCCGTCGTGCACGGGTCGATCTTCCGCTTCGAAGGCCAGGTGACGGTGTTCGACCCGTACAACGGGCCGTGCTACCGCTGCCTGCTCCCCGAGCCGCCGCCGCCGGAGCTGGCGCCGTCGTGCTCGGAGGCCGGCGTGCTCGGCGTGCTCCCCGGCATCGTCGGTTCGATACAGGCGCTCGAGGCGATCAAGCTCATCCTCGACCTGGGTGAACCTCTGCGCGGCCGGCTGCTCGCATACGACGCGCTCGAGGAGACCTTCCGCAACTTCAAGGTGCGGCGCGACCCGAGCTGCCCCGCATGCGGTGAGAACGCACACATCGTGATCGCCGAGTACGACGACCTCTGCATGCCGCACGCCGTCCTCGCCGACGGCACGGTCGCCGCGCACTGACGGCCCAACCGAGGCGGCCCAACCGAGGCGGTTACGCCTTCGCGGCGACCTCGACCTTGCCCGACATCAACGTGTGGATCGTGCACGTATAGAAGTACGTGCCGGCCTTGGCGAAGGTGAACGAGTACGACCGTCCCGGGCCGAACACACTTGCGTCGGCGCCGAACTTGGCGCCGAAGTCGAGTGCGTCCGCCGACTTCTCGACGTTGTGCGCGACCGAATCCTTGTTGATCCACGTCACCTTCGTACCGACGTCGACGATGACGGTCGCGGGCATGAATTGATTCTGCGCAGCGTCGATCTCGACGCGCGCTCGTCCGCGCAGGTCGGCGGGCGGTAGAGCCGGTGTGATCTTGTGCGTCGACCCGCACGAAGCCGCGCCTGCCAGCGCGCACGCGACGAGCACGACGATCACGCCCGTCCGCTTCATCGTGTCGGTTTGCTGAATGTCGACGCGAGCTCCACCAGGGTCCGCACGCCGTAACCTGTTCCGCCCTTGGTCGTCTCCGCGTCGTCGGTCGACGACCGAGCAGTTCCGGCGATGTCGAGGTGTGCCCACGGCGCAGTCCCGGTGAACTCCTTCAAGAAGAGTCCCGCCGTAAGCGTGCCCCCGCCGCCGCCCGAAGAGATGTTGCGTAGGTCGGCGATCTCGGAGTCGAGATTGCGGCGGTAGTCGTCGGGCAGCGGAAGGTGCCACAATCGCTCGCCGGCCCGTTCGGCCGCCTCACGCACCTGCGCGACCCACCCGTCGTGGCTGCCCATGAGACCGGCGACCTTTTCGCCGAGCGCCACCGTCACCGCGCCCGTCAGCGTCGCGAGGTCGATGATCGCGTCGGCGCCCTCCTCACTCGCGAGCGACAGCGCGTCGGCGAGGATGAGCCGGCCTTCGGCGTCGGTGTTGAGTACCTCGACCGTCTTCCCGTTGCGCATCGTCAGCACGTCGCCAGGCCGCATCGCGGCGCCGCTCGGCATGTTCTCGACGAGCGGCACGTATCCGATCACCCGCGCCTTCACGGCGAGCTCGCGCAGCGTCGACATCGCCGCGATCACCGCGGCGGCGCCCGACATGTCGGTCTTCATCGTCTCCATGCCGCCCGCGGTCTTGAGCGACAACCCGCCGGAGTCGAACACGACGCCTTTTCCGACGAGCGCGAGCGTGCCGCGCGGGCGCGTCGGCGCGTATTCGAGCCGAACGAAGCGCGGCGGCCGTTCGGAGCCATTCCCGACGCCGAGCACGCCACCCATCCGCTCGCGCACGAGTTGCTCGCCTGCGAAGACCTTCACCTTCAGTCCCGAAGCGCGCGCCAGGGACTTGGCGAGATCGGCAACCGCCGCGGGCGACTTCGCCGCGGCGGGCTCGTTGATCAGGTCGCGCGCCCACGCGACCGCCTCCGCGATGCGCGCTCCCCGCGCCAGGGCGGCACGAACCTTCGCATTGGCGCGCGCAATTACGAAGACGCGTTCGAGACGCGATGCCTTGGCTTCCGACTTGTAGCGCAGGAACTGGTAGCGACCGAGGCACACGCCTTCGGCGAACGCCTGGGCCGCGGCGCCCCGATCGACGTCGGGCACGACCGCGTCGAGGATCGTCGTCGCGACCGTTGCGACCCTCGACGCGTGCCGGGCGAGCACGGCGCCGGCCCGCCGGAGCGCGACGGCATCGAAGGTCTCGTCGTCGCCGACACCGAGGAGGAGCGCGGCACGCGCGCCCAACCGGCCGCCGGTCGGAACTGCGAGCACCTCGCCGCGCGTGCCGTCGAAGTCGGTCTCGCGCATGAACTCGCCGAGCGTGCCGCCGATCGAATCATCGACGAGTTGCGCGCCCGGTCCGAGTCGCGCCCCCGAGAACACGGGTACGACGAACAGGTCGGCGTCGGGCGCGCCCGAAACGAGCTCGAACGTGGGCACCATGACGGTTCCTTACCTTTTGCGCGAGGGGCGAAAGTCGCCTTCTTGCCAACGCGAGAGCGTATAGACGAGGTCGGCGAGGCGATTGAGATACGGCACGACCTGACTCTCGGCGCCGAGCCAGCCGGCGCGCGTCGCGGCGACCGTCACGCGTTCCGCGCGCCTGATCACGGTGCGGGCGAAGTCGAGCGCGGCCGCGACCGAGTTCTGACCCGGGAGCACGAACTCGCGGGGCGGTTCGAAACGCCCCGCCACGTCGTCGATGATCGGCTCGAGCCGCGCCACCATGCCGGCGGTGACGAGCGACACCTCGGGCTGCAGCTTGCCGCGATTCTCCGGCGCGGTCGCGAGCTCGGCGCCCACGACGAACAGCTCGCGCTGCAGCTGCACGAGCAACTCGTGCAGCTCTGAATCGGGATCGATCTCGGCCCGCGCCAAACCCAACGCGCTCACGGCCTCGTCGACGGCTCCGTACGCCTCGGGCCCGACGTCGTCCTTGCCCACTCGACCTCCGTACAGGAGACCGGTGGTTCCGTCGTCGCCGGTGCGCGTATAGACCTTCATGTCGAAGAGTCAGCCATGTCGAGGCGGCAGCCTACGACCCCGCCCCCGCCGAAACGGGTAGAGACCTCGCACAATCGGCACGTAACCTGGAGCGATGGCCGATCCCAGAGGAATCACACCGCCGATCGGCAGCGGCGCCGTGCACCCGTTCCTCGACGCGCTCCACGAGCGCGTGCTCGTGCTCGACGGCGCGTTCGGCACGTGGATGCAGGCTCAGGACCTCGGCCCGGACGATTTCGGCGGCGAGGCGCTGGAGGGGTGCA
>JAUZEM010000269.1 GCA_030839005.1 Actinomycetota bacterium
ATCCGACGACGCGTGGCACGAGTTCCGGGCCAAGTACATCGACGTCGACGAGGCCGACTACCAGCGGGCGGTGCAGTCATGATCGACGGCCCTCCCACCCGCGCCGAGGTGTGCGCGGCCGCGATCGCCGACTGCTTCGCCCACGACGGCGAGATCCTCGCCAACCCGATTGGCACGCTGCCCGTCATCGGCGGCCGGCTCGCCAAGGCGACGGTCGCGCCGGAGCTCGTCATGACCGACGGCGAGGCGCTGCTCGTCGAGAACATCATCCCGCTCGGGGTCGACGACCCGGAGAAGGTCGTGGCGGGCTGGAACCCGTACCGCACGATGTTCGACATCGTCTGGTCGGGACGGCGCCACGTGATGATGGGCGCGAGCCAGCTCGACAAATACGGCAACCAGAACTTCGCGTTCATCGGATCGCACGCGGCGCCGCGCACACAGTTGCTCGGCATGCGGGGCGCGCCGGGGAACACGATCAACGACCGCACGTCGTACTGGATCCCCGCGCACACGGCCCGGGTCTTCGTGCCCGCGGTCGACGTCGTCAGCGGCGTCGGCTACGACCGGGCGGCCGACCTCGGCCCGGTTGCCGGCCGCTTCCACAACCTCGGTCACGTGGTGACGAATCTCTGTGTGCTCGACTTCGAGACGCCCGACCACCGATTGCGCCTCCGGTCGGTGCATCCGGGCGTGACGGTCGACGACATCGTCGCCGCGACCGGATTCGAGCTCGCGATCGACGCCGACGTGCCCGAGTCGCGGCTGCCCACCGACGACGAGGTGCAGTGGATCCGGGAGCGGATCGACCCGACCGGCCTCGGCGAGCAGGAAGTCCCGAACCCGTGAAGACGCGGCTCTGCGATCTGTTCGGCGTCGATGTGCCGATCGTGCAGACGGGGATGGGTTGGGTCGCGGGGCCGCGGCTCGTGAGTGCGACTGCAGAAGCGGGCGCGCTCGGCATCCTGGCCTCGGCCACGATGACGTACGAGCAGCTCGAGGCCGCGATCCGCGAGGTCAAGGCCCGCACCTCGCGCCCTTTCGGAGTGAACCTGCGCGCCGACGCCGAGGACGCGGCCGAGCGCGTCGCGCTGCTGGTCCGCGAACACGTGCACGTCGCGTCGTTCGCGCTCGCTCCCAACGAGCGCCAGATCAAGACCCTGAAGGACGCGGGCATCCGAGTGGTCCCGTCGATCGGCGCCCGCCGCCACGCGGAGAAGGTCGCGGCGTGGGGCGTCGACGCGGTGATCGTGCAGGGTGGCGAAGGCGGCGGTCACACCGGTTCGGTCGCGACGACGTTGCTGCTCCCCCAGGTGGTCGACGCGATCGACATTCCCGTGATCGCGGCGGGGGGTTTCTTCGATGGGCGCGGGCTCGTCGCCGCGCTCGCGTACGGCGCGGCGGGAATCGCCATGGGGACGCGCTTCCTGCTCACCCGCGAGAGCACCGTGCCGGAATCCGTGAAGCAGTACTACCTCGGGCGCACGGTGGCAGACACGGTGGTGACGGCCAGGATCGACGGCGTGCCTCACCGGGTGCTCCGCACCGAGTTCGTCGACGAGTTGGAGCAGGCCAACTCCGTATCGTCGGTCACCCGCGCGATCCGCAACGCGTTCGCGTTCAAGAAGATGTCGGGCGTGTCGTGGCGCGGGATGCTGCAGGAAGGCCGGGCGATGAAGCGAGAGGGAAATCTGAAGTGGACGCAGGTGATCCTGGCCGCGAACACGCCGATGCTGCTGCGGGCCGGGCTCGTCGAGGGCCGGCTCGACGCAGGCGTACTCTCCAGTGGCCAGGTCGCCGGGGTCATCGATGATCTCCCGAGCGTGGCCGAACTGATCGAGCGCATCATGAACGAGGCGGAACAGACCTTGAAGGCACTTTCGTGAAGACCCGCGTCCCGGCCGTCGAGAATTGGTTCACGACCGACGAGTCGGCGCCCGCGTTGTTGGGAGCGCGCGGCGTGGAGTCGGGTTCGTACTACTGGCCCACCGCGGTCGCGGTGTCGGGCAATCCGAGTGCGCCGGGCGAGACGCGCGAGCCGGTCGAGCTGTCGCGCACCGGGAAGCTCTGGTCGTGGACGACGAACCACTACGCGCCGCCCGAGCCCTACGTGGCACCCGACCCGTTCGTCCCGTACACCGTCGTCGCAGTCGAGCTCGAGCATGAGCGCATGGTCGTGCTCGGCGCGCTCGCCGACGGCGCCGATCCGTCCACCTTGGAGGTCGGCACCGAGGTCGAGCTCGAGCTGGGACCGCTCTACGAGGACGACGCGCACGAGTACGTCGTCTGGAAGTGGAGGCCTATCCATGACGGGTGAGATTGCGGTGCTCGGGGTGGCGATGCACCCGTGGGGCAAGTGGGGCCGCAACTTCGTCGAGTACGGGGTCGTCGCGGCGCAGGACGCCTTACGCGACGCGGCCGTGGAGTGGCGTGACATCCAGTTCGTCGCCGGTGGTGAGACCGTGCGCAACGGCTACCCGGGATATGTCGCAGGAGCGACGTTCGCGCAAGCGCTCGGGTGGAACGGCGCGCAGGTCTCGTCGTCGTACGCGGCGTGCGCGTCCGGCGTGACCGCGCTCTCGTCGGCGCGGGCACAGATCCTCGCGGGGTTCTGCGACGTCGCGCTCGTCATCGGTGCCGACACCACACCCAAGGGTTTCCTCGCGCCGAACAAGGGCGAGCGCGGCGACGACCCCGACTGGTTGCGCTTCCGCCTGCTCGGTGCGACGAACCCGACGTACTTCGGTCTGTACGCCCGCCGGCGCATGGAGATGTACGGCGCAACGTCTGAAGACTTCGCTCGAGTGAAGGTGAAGAACGCGCGCCACGGGTTGCACAACACGAACGCACGCTTCCGCAAGGAGGTGACGATCGACGACGTGATGGCGTCGCCGATCGTGTCGGACCCGTTGCGGCTGCTCGACATCTGTGCGACGAGCGACGGCGCGGCCGCGATGGTCGTGTCGAGCATGGACTACGCGCGGGCGCGCGGTGCCGGCGCTCCGGTGCGTATCGCCGCCGTGTCCACGGTCACGCCGAGTTATCCGAATCCAATCATCGAGATGCCGAACTTCGCGACCGACTCGGCCGCGGGCGCGGGCAGCCTGCCCGAGCACGGTTTCAAGGAATCGATCGCGGTGAAGGCCTACGACGAGGCCGGCCTCGGTCCCGACGACCTCGACCTCGCCGAGGTCTACGACCTCTCGACCGCGCTCGAGCTCGACTGGTACGAGCAGATCGGCCTGTGCGGCGCCGGCGAGGCCGAGAAGCTCGTGCGCGACGGCGAGACGACGATCGGCGGCCGCATCCCCGTGAACCCGAGCGGTGGCCTCGCGTGCTTCGGCGAAGCGGTGCCCGCGCAGGCGATCGCCCAGGTGTGCGAGCTCACCTGGCAACTGCGGGGCACCGCCGGCGAACGGCAGGTCGAAGGGGCGAAGGCCGGCCTGTCGATCAACCAGGGCCTCTTCGGCCACGGCAGCGCCGTCATCGCCCGCAAATA
>JAUZEM010000364.1 GCA_030839005.1 Actinomycetota bacterium
ATGGCTGACCAGGCGAGGACGCCTGCGATTGACATGACGCGCGACAGCATGTGGTTCGGGACGATCGCCTGTCGCAGGCTGCCGGTGTTGATGTTGAACAGGATCCCGAGCCCGCTCGACGCGGCCCAGATCGGGAGCGCAATCCAGTACATGCGCGTCTGCGACAACGCTATCGTCAACACGCCGACGAGCATGAGCGACGTCATCGCGACCGCCGTGAAGCTGAACCGCTTGCGCAGGCGTCCCGCCAACAGGCCCGTGACGACGACACCGGCGCTTCCGGCCGCGAAGAGCGCGCCGATCTCGCGCGAGCTTGCTCCGAGCCGGTCGTGCGCGAACAGCACGAGCTGCGCCCAGGTGGTCGACATGACGAAGTTGATCATCGCCATCATCAGCGAGATGTTGCGGAGCACGGGGTGCGACAGCACGTACCGAAGGCCCGCGCGGATGTCATGCAAGATCGTCGTAGCCTCTTTTGGCTTGTCGCTCACCACGTTGAAGCTGGCGCGGATGAGTGAGAGCGACAGCGCGGAGATCGCAAACGAGCCTGCGTCGAATGCCATCACCCACGTGAGCGGCAGGAAAGAGATGAGTGCGCCTGCGAGGAGTGGCCCGGAGACCTGAGCGGCCGAATACGTCGCCTGGATTCGGCCGTTCGCCGTTACGAGGTCGTCCGTCGAGACGAGACTCGGTATTGCTGCGAACTCGCCCGCACTGAACGCGATGAAGACGGTGGACTGGACGAACGTGACGGCGTAGATCCACCAGACGTTGAGGTGACCGAACGTCGCGACGAGCGGGATCGAGAAGATCACGATCGCGTTCAGGCAGTCGAGCGCGATCATTGCGCGCTTGCGGTCGACGCGATCCATCCACGCCCCGATCACGAGGCCGAAGAGCAGGTAGGGAAGGAAGGTCGCTGCGGTCGCGATCCCGAGGTTGACCGCCGAGTGCGTGAGCCGAAAGACGAGCAGCGGCACGGCCCACTGCGTGAACGAGCTCCCGAGGTTGGAGATCGTCTGCCCGGCCCAGAATCTCCAGAAGTCCGGGCTCAGGCCACGTTGTTCAGGTTCTGCCACGCCGCGATTCAATCAGGTGCGATGGCCGCGTTTTTAGCCCAATCCGAGCGGGCACAGCGGGTGTATGGGCACCGCCTCCTCCGCCCAGCTGAAAGTGCTGCTCCTTGGCGTTGAGCTGCCCGCAGGGAAGCCCGCACTGCTCGAGTACGCCGTGCGGCAGCGCGCCGAGCCGCAGTTGATCGATGCGCTGCAGTCCCTCCCACCGCGGGAGTACGCGTCCGTCGACGAGGTCGTCGAGGAGCTGTTGCGTGATGGCTAAGACGGCTTAACCCGCACTCAACACAACGTCGCTGAAATACGGGCCGTGCGGCAGTTAGCTCTGCATGGGACAGCGCTCGTAGGCGCCGGTGCGGCCGGAGCCGCGATCGCGGTCGGCGTCGTCGCCGCAACCGGCGGCCTCGGTGCTACGTCGACAACGGTGCGTGAGGTGATTGACGCTGCGCCGGCTCGGCCGACCGGCAGCGCGTCGTTCGCCAGCGCCTCGAAGCCGCAGACGATCCACGACGTCTATGCACGCGCTGCTCCCGGCGTCGTGCAGGTCACGGCGACGAGGCGCGTCGGGGTACAGACGAATCCCTTCCTCGACCCGTTCGGATTCGGCGGCACGACGGCGGAGACGCAGGAGGCGCTCGGCTCCGGCTTCGTGATCGACAAGGCCGGGCACATCGTCACGAACTATCACGTCGTTCAGGGCGCGCAGCGCGTGCAGGTGAGCTTTTCGAACAACGAGCGTCTGGCGGCGCAGGTCGTAGGTCGCGATCCGGCCACCGATGTCGCGGTCCTGCAGGTGAAGGCGCAATCGCGCGCGCTGACGCCGCTCGATCTCGGCAACTCGGATGCAGTGCGGGTCGGCGACTCCGTCGTCGCCATCGGGAATCCGCTCGGCGAGGACCGCTCGATTACGTCCGGCATCGTGAGTGCGCTCCAACGGCGCATCTTCGCTCCGAACGGCGCTCCGATCGACAATGTGATCCAGACGGATGCCGCGCTGAACCACGGCAACTCGGGCGGCCCGCTGCTGAACACGCGCGGCAGGGTCATCGGCGTCAATTCCCAGATCCAGACGGCGGACGGCGGCGGCGGCAACATCGGCATCGGCTTCGCGATTCCGGTCAACACCGTCAAGAATGTCGCGGCGCAACTGATCGCAAAGGGCGTCGTCGAGCACCCGTTCGTCGGGCTCAGCGCGCGCGCGATTACGCCGCGTGTCGCGGCGTTGTTCCGCCTGCCTGTGAAGAGCGGACTGCTCGTCGGCAAGGTCTGCAAGAGTTCGGGCGCAGCGGACGCCGGTGTCCGCGGCGCACGGCAGGAAGTGACGCTCGCAGGCGTCACGTGGCCGCTTGGCGGCGACATCATCGTGAAGGTCGACGGTCTGCGAGTTACATCGCTCGACCAGCTGCGGACGATCGTCGCCGACAAGAAGCCCGGAGATTCGGTGGAGCTCGAGCTCTACCGCAGCACCTCGACCCTCGACGTGAAAGTGAAGCTTGGGCGGCAGCCTTCGACTTCCCTTTGCTGATACCCAGTCTGGCCCCGCTCCCCTGTGGGGCCGGCTCCCGCGTCACCGCAGGCCAGCGCGGTAGCGGGAGGATGAATCGAGGGCCCCGACCGCCTGCCCGGGGCCCTCGATTTATTTGTCGGGTGAGAAGCTGGCGCTTCTCAGCACAGTTGAAGGTATTGGTTCTGTAGCTACCTTTCCCGGGTGGAAGGGGAGGACTTCCAGCTAGGGCGTTCCGGCGTGG
>JAUZEM010000376.1 GCA_030839005.1 Actinomycetota bacterium
CGCAAGGTCGGAGCGGCCGTGACCGCGCGCCCGCTCGCGGGGACCGCGATCGAGACGGCCGCGCTGGTCCGGTCGGCGAAAGACGCGCACGAACACCGGCTCGTCGTCGATGCGGTCCTTCAGGCCCTGCATAGGTGCTGTTCGGATGTGCACGCGGACGGACCGTCACCGCTCGAGCTGGCGGACGTGAGCCATCTGGCCACCACGGTCACCGCGCGCGTCGACGCGGCTGCCACGTCGATCGCCGACCTCGTCGGCGCGCTGCATCCCACCCCGGCCGTCGCGGGCACTCCGCGCGAGGTCGCGCTCGACGCCATCGACGCGATGGAGCCCGTCGCGCGCGGCCGCTACGCGGGCCCGTGCGGGTGGATCGACCGCAACGGCGACGGAGAGTTCGTCGTCGCGCTACGAGGAGGCGAGATCGACGGCGCGCACGCGGTGATCCACGCGGGCGCGGGGATCGTCGCCGGCTCCGACCCCGCCGCCGAGTGGGCCGAAACGCAGCAGAAGCTCACGCCGATGCTGCAAGCCTTGGTGCGGCCGTAACCGCCGCGTCGACCGGCTCTTCGCCCAGCTCGCCCGCAAGAACGTCGGGCGGACGGAGCACGACCACGATCACGCAGCACGCAAGCGCAGCGATCGGGAGCAGGTTCTGCAGGAACAGGTGACCTCCCGAGCCGATCGTCGAGGCCGAGAGCGACGGGTACTGCTCGCCCAGCAGCACCAACGACGAGTAGAGCGCGACCGTCCAGCTGAGAAGATTCGGCCGGCGCAGCGCGAGCAATGGGAGCGCCGTGAACGCGTACCACGGCATGACCCATGAGCTGGCGACGAGGAACGACGCAAGCCCGGCCGCGATCGCGAGCTCGGGCGTTCCGCGCGAGGTATGCCGGATCGCGATCACGACGAGCAACGCGCCGGCGATGATCATCGTGCCGTTCGACGCGAGCGTGCGCAGCACGTCGGCGTTGCTCACGAAGCTGCCGATGGCGTTCCAGATCGACTGCCTGCTGACCAGGCCGGAGTGCTCGTGCGCGTTCTGTAGCCAACCCGACATGAGCGGATACGGCAGCGCGCCGAGACCCCCGACGATGGCGACGAATTTCGCGACCTCGGTACGGCTCCAGCGACGGAACGCCCAGACGCACAACACGATCGCCGCGACGAGCGCGGTGAAGTTCACCGAGGCGGCGAACGCGAACGCGAGACCCGCGAGTACCGGCTTTCGCTCGATCGCGAGCAAGAGTCCGGCCAGCACACCGAGCGCGACCAGCGCGTCGGGATGGCCGCCGTTCACGACGCTTACCGCGAGGAGCGGATGGAGACCGACGAACGCGAGCACTGCGGGGTTGCGGGTTCGCCGCCACAGCAACCACAGCATCGCTCCGACCGCCGCGACCGCGACGAGCTGATAGGCGAAATGCACGAGGAAGGCGGACTCACCGATCACGGGCGCCAGCGCGGCCATGATCACGGTGAACCCGAGACCGTAGATGTCGGGCGTGCGTTGCCAGATTTGGCCGACGCGGCGCCGCATCGGGTCTCCTTCGAAATGCATCGGATACGACGCGAACGGGTTCTGATGGTGCACGGTGATGATGCGGCCGTACATGGCGTAGGAATTCACGTCGCCCGACTGGTTGGACGGCGTGCCGATCGCCAACACGAGTGTGATCCCGATCGCCACGAGCAACGGCTTCAGCGGCAGCGTGCCTCTCGTCCAGCCCAGTGCCACCAACAACACCCACGCGCCGAGCGCGACGGCGATGAGCGAGGCCCGCTCCGGAGGTGTGAGCGCCGTCACCGCGACCAGCAGCGTCGAGATGCACGCCGAAGCCGTCACGAGCGCGACGTACACGAGCACTCGCCCCAACGGCTCGGCGCGGGCCATCGACACCCATCGCGCTCGCGCGTCACGCACCGACATCAACACAAATCTCGCTCCCCGGGAAGAAACGCATCGATGTTAGGCGGAACACTCACGCGAGAGCGGTCGCGACGGCGTGCCACCCGCGGGCGTGTTGTTCGAGTGCGGCGCCGCGGTCGACGGGAACGACCAGCACCCGATCCGTGTCGGCGCCCTCGGCGACCAACTTGGGCACAGCCGTCAGGTCGACCCGCTCCGCCGCCACACCGTGCGCCCGGGCCACCGCGACGAGGTCGACGGACTGCGGAGTCGCGAACAGTGTCTCGAACTCCGGGAGCTCGTACTGCGGCAGGTACGCAAAGATCCCGCCGCCGGCGTTGTCGACGACGACGAATGTGGCCGGCGGCCGCGCGCCACTGCTTCTCCCGCGCAGGAAGCCGTTCGTATCGTGCAGCAGGCAGAGATCACCGCACAGCGCGACGACAGCGCCGGCGTGCGCGCCCGCGACGCCGAAGACGGTCGACACGAAGCCGTCGATGCCGTTCGCGCCCCGATTCGCGAGCACCCGCAAATGCGAGCGCGGGGCCATGCACCATTCGAGCGCACGCACCGGGAGACTCGACGCGACGACGAGCGCGCCATCGTGCGGGACCGCGGCCGCGACGTCGCGGGCGATGCGACCCTCGCACGCGATGTCGTCGTCGAGGACCCGATCGAGCGCGCGCCGCGCACGCTGTTCTGCATCCCGCCACTCGGCAAGCCAGCGTCGGGAGGCGGGAACCGCGATCTCTTTCGTCACGGCGGCGAGCAGTGCGCCGCCATCGACCTGCGCCCGCTCGTGCGCCCCGTGTCGCGGATCCAACCACGCGCCGTCGGGGTCGACGAGCACGGTCGGGACGTCGTCGAGCCAGGCATTGGCGATCTTGCTC
>JAUZEM010000481.1 GCA_030839005.1 Actinomycetota bacterium
CGGCCTGTGGTTCGTCGCCGTTTATCCAGACCCGAGCGGTGGTGAGCACCCGCGCAAACGGCTCTCCGTAACGCTCGACCGCGTCGGCGAGCAATTGCTCGAGCTGCGCGCCGGACGTGAGCTCGAACTCGTCGTGGCTGCGGCCCGCGGCCTCGCGAGCCGCGGCGAAGAGCAGCAACCGGACGATCACGACCCGGCGGGCGGAACGTCCGTGCGTGTGGTCGGAACGTTGGTGCGCGCGGTCGGCAGCGCCTCGAGCCGCTCGGGGTCGATGGGATCACCCGTGACCTCGTCGACGCCGAAGGTTCCGTCGTCGAGTCGCTGCAACGCGGCCTCGATCTCCGCGAGGTCCACCTCGAGCCCTTCGAGGATGGCGAGGTCCTTTTCGCGTTCGAACATCTCCGAAGCCTGATCGGCCGGATGCTGGTCGTAGTGCGTCAGGTCTCCCGAGTGCGCGGCCTGCTCTTCGTCGAGACCCTCGCTGCGCAGCTCCGCGATGAGCTCTCCGACCCGAGCGCGCTCGCGCTCGAGCCGCTCGCGCCACTCGGGGCTCGCGTGATCGTCCGCGTGGTCCTGCATGTCAGCAGGGTACTCATCCGCGCCAAGTCCGTCACTCGTCACGCCGACCGTCATTCATCCAGGTCGAGGCGCGCGCGCAGATCGACGACACGCTCCTCGACCAAATCCGCGAGGAGGGCGAGACGGGCACCCGCGTCGCGGGTCGCGAGCAAGCGCTGCGAGTCGAGCGGGCCGATCGGCGCGACCGCCGCCGCCTCGTATGAGGCGCGGACCGGATCGGCGTCGAACACCGGCGGTTCCGCGATGCGAGGATCGGCGCGTCGCGCGAGCTCGGTCACGCGCGCGAACGCGTCGACCACACGCTCGCGCGCGGCGGCATCGAGCGCGGAGGCCGGCGGATCGTCCAGCGCGACCACCTCGGCTCGGGGATACGGGTCGTCGGCGAGCCAGCGCCGAACGCTCACGCGCCGCATGCCGACGGTCGCCAGGACGTAGCGCCCGTCGGGCAGCTCGGCCGCCTGCACCACACGCGCGACCGTGGCGACGTCGAAGCGCGTGTCGCCACCGCCGACTTCACTCCCCCGCTCGATGAGGACCACGCCGAACTCGTGGTCACCTTCGAGGACGTGGCGCATCATCAAGCGATACCGCGGCTCGAATACGTGCAGCGGGAGTAGCGCGTACGGGAACAACACAGTCCCGAGCGGGAACATCGGCATCGTGACGGCCGGGGCGCTGTCCACCAGGTCGCCGTTCGCTAGTTCCAACGCGCCCGCACGGCTCGCCGCGTCGTCGAGATCCGCTCGCGCTGGTCGACCGCCAGATCCGGCAGGCTCAGATGCAGCTCGCACATCCAGCCGAGCGCCATCGGGTCAGAAGCCAGGCGACCGCTCTCGAGGTTCGCCAGCATGCGTACGACGATGGCATGAGGATCGGTGGGCGCGAGAAGCGCACGGGAGAACCCACGCGCGTTGCCGTGCACGCGCGAGAAGAGCCGGCGGCACCCGTCGACGTCGTAGAGCGCGCCGCCGTGAAACGGGTCGCACCACACTCCTTCCCGGGCCGCGTCCATAACCAGGAAATGGCCCGGCATGCCGACGCCGTGCACCGGCGCACCGATCCGGCGCCCGACCTCCATCACGACGATCGCGAGCGAGATGGGGATGCCGACGCGCCGCTCGAGCACCGAGTCGAGGAACGAGTTCTCGGGATCCCCGTAGTCGCGCGTGTTGCCGCGGAACCCGAGCGTTTCGAAGAGATACGCGCGCATGCCGTCGAACGTCGGCGTCGGACACCGATTCGCGAGGGCGTCGAGGCGACCGCATTCGCGATCGACGTCGAGACCCGGATGCGCATGCGCGGCCACACAGAACGCGGCGACGTCGAGGCGCATCTTACCGGCCGGTGCCGCGACCTCGGCCGCGAACCGTTCCGTGGCGTCCATGACCGACTACGACAACCGGCGCGCGAGGTACGTCGAGTACCAGCCCGCGTAGCGGTCGCGGAGCTCCGGCCGCTTCCAGTCGTCGCCGGTGACAACCCCGCGGCAACGATCGGTTCCGCACGTGCACTCGAAGGTGTCGTAATCGTCGGAGTCGGTCATCGCGTAGTCGAAGCAGAGCTCCTCACCGGAGTCCACATCGCGCAACGTGACGAGCAGCACCGAGCCGACGATGCCGCAGTTCGGGTCACACGAGTGGTTGACGTAGTCGGCCGAATCGAACGGCGGCATGCTCGCGAGGAACAGCTCGTCGTCGATCTGCAGGGCGTGAATACGCACCGCCTCGCCGAGATCCTCGAGCTCCCGGCTGTCGACCACGTGGCCGCCGAACCCGGCTACGGTCGTGCCCGCCGGGATCGCGTCGAGCGCGAACACGCCGATACCCTTCGTTACCGTGGGACGCGTACCCGCGCTCGGATGAAGCCACGACTGCCGCACAGATGAAGGCCGCACGTAGGGCTGCACGTAGGGGAATGTATCGGTCGTGACGCAAACCACGGTGTTCGAGGCCGTCGGCGGCCAACCGTTCTTCGACGCGCTCGTCGAAGGGTTCTACACACGCGTCGAGGCGGACCCGACGCTCCGACCTTTGTACCCGACCGACCTCGCGCCCGCGACGCGTGCGCTCGCGCTGTTCCTCGGCCAGTACTGGGGTGGGCCGGCGATCTACAGCGCCGAGAAGGGGCACCCGCGCCTGCGGATGCGGCACGCGCCCTTCGTCATCGCGGGCCGCGAGCGCGACGCCTGGCTCTCCGCGATGCTGGCCGCCCTCGACGACGCGGATGCCCCGCCGGCGGCCATGAGGATGATGGCCGAGTACTTCACGACGGCGTCAACCGCGATGATCAACCACGACGGGACCAACCACGACGGGACCAACCACGACGGGACCGAGGACGCCGGGGGCTGACCGGTCCCGGTGACGCGGCAAACTATCCACGATGAGCAAACGGCAGGAGAAGGAGAAGCGGGCCAGACGGCGCGTGGCCTCCGAGCGACGCGGCCATGCGGTACGCCGGCCACCGGTCCGTCCGGGCAGGGTGTCACCCGATCGCGAGGTCCCGGCGTCGATCCCGCGCCCGCCGTATGCACCCGACGCGCCCGCGCTCGTCCCCGCGGTACCCCCCGACGAGCTCGCCGATCGCATGCGCGCGGCCGGCCGCGCCGGACGGGAGGTGCTGCTCGAGCTCACCGACGCGGTGCGGATCGGAATGACGACGGACGAGCTCGACCGCATCTGCCACGAGGCGTGTATCGCGCGCGGCGGCTACCCGAGCCCGTTGCACTACAAGGGGTTCCCGAAGTCGTTGTGCACGTCGGTCAACGAGGTGATCTGTCACGGCATCCCGGACGACCGGCCGCTCCGAGACGGCGACATCGTCAACTGCGACGTCACCATCTACCTGCACGGCGTGCACGGCGATTGCAACGCCACCTTCTTCGTCGGCGACGTCGACGACGAAGGGCGGCGCCTCGTGCGGGTGACGAAAGAAGCGCTGTGGAAGGGCATCGACGAGGTCCGGCCCGGCGCGCGGCTCTATGAAGTCGGCCGGGCGATCCAGTCCCACGCGGAAGCGGCGGGCTTCGGGGTCGTGCGCTCGTTCGTCGGCCACGGCGTCGGTGAGGAGTTCCACACCGCCCCGGCCGTGTTGCACTACTACGACCCGTCTGCCGATCTCGTGCTCACGCCCGGTCTCACGTTCACGATCGAGCCGATGATCAACGAAGGATCATGGGAGCTCGGCCGGATCTGGCCCGACGGTTGGACCGCGCCGACGCGCGACGGCTCCCGTTCGGCGCAGTTCGAGCACAGCCTGATCGTGACGGCGACGGGTGTCGAGGTGTTGACACTCCTCCCCGGCGAGCCGCGCGGATCCTGATCCGCACTCGGGGCCCGCAAGCGAGCATCCGTTACCGTCGTGGGCTCCATGCTCCCGAGTGAGGATCTCCCGCGTCCCGTGTCGTCGGTCCGGGTGCATTCCACCGTTCGGGGGGCGGTGCGACGGACGTTCGGGTCACTCGACACGCGCAACTACCGCCTGTACTTCACGGGCGATCTCGTATCGAAGGTGGGCTCGTGGATGCAGACCATGGCCGAGGCCTGGCTCGTCTCCACCCTCACCGGCAGCGGCATCGCCGTCGGCGCGACGTTCGCGTTCCGTTTCCTCCCGGTTCTGCTTTTCGGGCTGTGGGGCGGCACGATCGCGGATCGCTTCGACCGCCGGAGAGTGCTGCTGGTGACACAGACGCTCGCCGCCGTACTTGCGGTCGCGTTGTGGCTCATCGTCCTCACGGGCGTCGTACAGGTCTGGATGGTGTTCGGACTCGCGATCGCGTTGGGGTTCGTCACCGTCGTCGACGAGCCGGCGCGCCACGCCTTCGTCGAGGAGATGGTGGGGCGCGACCGCCTGCCCAACGCCGTCGCGCTCACGAGCGCAGTCGCGAACTCCGCTCGCATCACGGGGCCGGCCGCGGCCGGGCTGCTCATCGCCACGGTGGGCACCTCGTGGGTGTTCTTCGTGAACGCGGTGTCGTTCTTCGCGGTGGTCGCCGCACTGGGCGCCATGCGTCCAGCCGAGCTGCACCGTCCGCACCGCCACACCGAACGTCCGCGCGTGCGCGAGGGGCTCGCGTACGCGTGGAGCATTAGGGAGATCCGGGCGACGATCCTGCTGGTCGCGGTGGTGGGGACTCTGGTCTACAACTTCCCCACGTTCTTGACGCTGTTGGCGCGCGACACCTTTCACGGTGGGGCGGGGCTCGCGGGGTTTCTCATGGCCTTGCTCGGGGTCGGAACGGTCGCCGGTGCGCTCACCGCCGCGGCTCGGCCCCGGCCGACCTCCCGGACCGTGGTGATCGCCGCGGCGTTGCTCGGGATCACGCTGCTCGTCGCCGCGAGCATGCCCACCAAGTTCGATACCGAGGTCGCGCTCCTCCCGGTCGGAGCGATGGCCGTGTTCTTCGGCTCGACCGCGAACGCGCACATGCAGATCTCGTCGGCGCAGCAGCTCCGCGGGCGCGTGATGGCCATATACACCTTGCTGACGCTCGGGACGACCGTCGTCGGCGGTCCGTTCGTCGGTTGGGTGTGCCAAAACTGGAGCCCGCGCATCGGGCTGGCCTTCGCGGGAGGCGCGACCGTCACCGCCGCCGTCGCGCTCGCGGCCCCGCTTTACGCCGCGACACACGCGAGACGTCGCGCCCGCGAATTCGTCGGGCAACCCGCGTCGACAAACAAGTAGGCGCGCACCTCTCGAAAGTTCGCTTCTCAGCGCGAGGCGGGCGCGACGATGCTCACACCGAGCAGCACGCGTTCGACCTCGGAGCAACGGAAGCGTCGGTGGCCGCCCACGGTGTGGACGGCCGCGATCTTGCCGGCACGCGACCAACGCGTCACCGTGTTCGCAGTGACGCCGAGCCGCCGCGCCGCTTCCGCGGGCGTGAGCAGCTCGTCCCCGGCGGCGAGCACACTCGGGCGCTCGCGACCTCGCCGGGGACGCGCCCGACGGGGTGCCCGGTCGGGCTCGGCGCGCTCGCCTTCGACGACGAGGTCGAGGTCGACATCGACATCGACATCGACATGAACATCGACTGGAACATCGACTGGGGTCTCGGGAACCGGCGCGCCACCGGCCCGGCGCATCGCGGCGCGTTCGCCGGGTGTCGTCGCCGCCCACACCCCGAGCAGCTCCGGACGGCCGAGCGCGAACTCGAGGCAGGGCAGCTGCACCACACAGCCCGCGCAAAGACCCTTGGCGATGGTCGTCTCCCGCTGGTCGCCGCCGAACCACCATCGGGTCGGATGCTTCCGGCAAAGCGAGTCGGCCCGCCAGTCTTCCGCACTACGCCGACCGGCTTCGGAAACCTCGCTCGTGACCTGGGTGACAGACATCGGGACAGCATTTTCTACCGACCGCGACCGAATTACGTCACCCGATCGGGTGGTTCACGCGTGCCTCATCACCGCTCCCGACGGGTTGGCTCGCGAGCGCGACGATGCCCCCAGGGCGGGAGCCCGGGGGCACCGTCTAGAGGCACGACGTCGAAGGTGGAAATCCGACGTCGCGTGCCCGGCGGACAAGATAACGAAAGGCGCGACCCGAAGCACGGATGCGCGCCGCCGAGGATTGCCGACGCCGGGGCTCGTTTCGGTCGAGGAACGGTCGTGCGAACGAGCGCGAGAGCGCCGGGTAGCGTCCGCCTCGTGCGCATGCACGGGGAACGCGCGCTCGTCACCGGATCGACCGCGGGGATCGGACGCGCGATCGCGCTCGCGTTCGCGGCGCAAGGCGCGGCGGTCGTCGTCACCGGACGCAACCACGAGCGCGGCGACGCGGTCGTGCAGCAGGTCACCGAGGCGGGCGGTATCGCACACTTCGTACCGGCGGATCTGCGCGACGAGCGCGCGTGCACAGCGCTCGTAGACGATGCGGCCGAGCGCCTCGGCGGACTGAGCGTGCTCGTCAACAACGCGGCGGGCGGCGACGCTCGCGACTCCACCGTCGCGGAGATCACGACCGAGGCGTGGGACGCCATCCTCCGCGTCGATCTCACCGCGCCGATGTGGTGTGCGCGCGCGTCGATCCCGCACATGCGCAGCGCCGGGCACGGCGCCATTGTCAACATCTCGACCCGCCAGGCGGAGCGCGCGAGCGCCGGACTCGCGGCGTACGTGGCCGCCAAGGCCGGCTTGAACGGGCTGACACGCGCGATCGCCGTGGAGGAGGCGAAGCACGGCATCCGGTGCAACACGATCAGCCCGGGCTACGTGTTCAACGACCGTCGTGACGCCGACCTCGTCCCTGACCGCCGCGCCGTCCTCGAAGGCATGCACCTGACCCGCCTCGGTGAGGCGACGGACGTGGCCGACGCGTGCGTGTACCTCGCGAGCCCCGAATCGGGCTTCGTCACCGGGGTCAACCTGCAGCTCGACGGCGGGAGCAGCATCGCCCGCGGGCGCACGCTCGGCTGATCCGATGCATCCGCGTGCGTGCGTCAGCGCGATCAGCACCTTCCGGCTCTCGCTCGCCGACGACCTGTCCTTCTGGCCCGCGCACGGCATCACCACCGTCGGCGTGTCCGTCGCGAAGCTCGAGACCTACGGCTGGGACGCCGGAACCGAGCTGGTCGTCGACGCCGTCGGTCGAGGCCTGCAGGTCGTCGACCTGATCGGTCTGGGACCCTTCCACCTCGCCGACCCGCGCCGGTGGGACGCGCAACGCGATCGCCTCGTTCGCTCGATCGACACCGCGGTCGCCGTCGGCGCGGGCTGCATCGTCTTCACGACCGGCCCCTTCGCGCCTCTTACGTGGGAGGAGGCAGCCGACGCGTTGGAACAGGCGCTCGCGCCCGTGTTGCACGAGGCGCGCGCACGCGGTGTCGACTTCGCGATCGAACACACCAACTCGTTGCGCGTCGACGTGGGATTCGTGCACACACTGCGCGACGCGGTCGATCTCGCGCGCCGGCTCGACACCCGTGTGTGCATGGAGCTGAATGCCTGCTGGGCTGAACGCGCGCTCGCAACGACCATCCGCGGGAATGTCGACGTCATCCGGCTCGTGCAGGTGAGCGACTTCAAGGTCGGCACGGTTGCATCGTCGCAGCGGCTGGTACCCGGCGACGGGGACATACCGACAATTCGCATCCTGCGTGAGCTCCTCGAGGCGGGCTACGGCGGCTTCTTCGAGATCGAGCTCATCGGCGATGCGATCGTCGCCGAGGGCTACGACGTCGCCGTGCCGCGAGCGGTGGACGCGCTGGAAGGCATGCTGCGCGAGCTCGGGCTCTGAGCTTTTCGAGCTATCGAGGCGGTCCCCACGGTTGGGACGCGGAGCGTGGCCGCACCGGAATCTCCCGTCCTTCGATCTCACGGACCCGTTCGAAGTAGCGCGCCGGCCATTCGACGACCTTTCCCTGCTGCACGAGGAGCTGCACCACCCACGCCCGCGCGATCGCCCGGCCGCGCGATGACTCGACGATGCGTTGCTCGACCAGCGCCGCCTTTCCCTCGCGTCCCGCGTACTTCGTGCCGCCGAGGAATCGCTCGTCCGGCAGACCCTCGCTCTCGTAGAGCACGTGCAGCTCGCGGGCCGCGATCACGAGGTTGTTCGTCCGGATCTCCTCGAGCCACCAGGCGCCCACTCGCCTCTGCACGTACGCAACCCGCATGTCGTTGAACAGCCGGACGATGG
This sequence comes from Actinomycetota bacterium, assembly GCA_030839005.1. Classification (GTDB taxonomy): domain Bacteria; phylum Actinomycetota; class Acidimicrobiia; order IMCC26256; family PALSA-610; genus PALSA-610. The sequence continues at coordinate 8,215 of JAUZEM010000481.1, forward strand.
CCGCGTTGTTCAGATGTCGTTGGGTATCGAAGTCGTCGTCGCGCGGATCCACCGGCTCGACGAACCGGTAGCCGTTCGATTCGAGCACGCCCGCACCGGCGACGTCGTCGCTGCTCACGCCCACATGAACGCGCCGCCGTCGGCCATGAAGGTATGGCCGGTGAGGTACCGGCATGCATCGGAGCACAAGAACCACGCGATCGGCCCGATGTCGAGCTCGGGATCGCCCTGGCGCTTCATCGGGCAGTTCTCGATGAAGACTCGATAGCCCTCGCTCTGCTTGCCCGCCTCGCCGTGATGCGTCGCCGCGGCCGGGGCGATGACGTTCACGACGATCCCGTCGGCGGCCCACTCGCGCGCGGCGGTGCGCGTGAGGGCGCGGATCGCCTCCTTCGATGCGTTGTACGC
>JAUZEM010000564.1 GCA_030839005.1 Actinomycetota bacterium
CGACTCTGCCGTCGCGCGAGAACCAGGGCTACGGCAGCGCGACGATGCAACGCGTCGCTGAGTCGATCGTGGACTACGAGATCGGATGCCTACAGACGGACGACCGAACGTCGTTTTACGCGCACCACGGATGGGAAGAGTGGCGCGGGCCACTCGCCGGGCGGAGCGACGGCGGACTGATTCCGACGCCAGACCAACGCGGCGTCATGGTGCTCCGGCTTCCGAACGCGCCTCCGTCGACCTCGATGCCGCGTTGACCATCGAGTGTCAACCTGAGCGCATCTGGGATTGACCACCCGCGCGTGATGCGGATCTGCGCCTGTGGAAGACACTCAGATCCGACAAGAACGAGCGCGCTCCCATAACGCGCGGCGGAGAGGTCCGGGCGGGCATCCCGGAAGTGCCGGTAGGGACACCCCATAGCGGTGACGCGGCGCAGGCTCGCGCGATGTTGCAAAACGATTTGCGCTCCCGCCCGACACCGGATCGCCCTTCGGGCCGCACCCGGTCAGCGATTTGTTCCGTGGTCCATAGCCGGCGATTGGTGACACTCCGACGCGAATAATCGGGGGCGCAACGCAGAAACCGCTGGTACTCCTGGCACTCATCGGCCCGTCCCCGCCCTCGATTATCGCTTCGGCAACTGGTTCGCGGGGACGTACGTCGTTCCCGACTTGGTGAACTTCCCGTTCGAGTAGGTGTAGGCGTCCTTCTGGAATTGGCTCGGACAACAGTTGGGATCACTGCCTACGAGGTGCGGCGTCCACGTCGTGATCCCGGCCGAGTACGGAGGGAACGAGACGCCGTAGAGGTACCCGTGGTTCACGGGACCGCTCGGGCTTTCTGTGAACACGGTCGTCCACGAGCTCTCCCCTTCGATGACGCCTGACGCGTGTCCCTGCAGGTTGACGATCGCGTCGGGAACGCCGTCGCCGGTGACGTCGGCGAAGTCGACCGAGACGAACGACATCCCGTAGCAAGTCGCCGGGCCGGTCGACGGCGGCACCCACGCACCGTTGGTGAACTTCACCAGCTTGTCGGTTCCGCACGCGAGGTCCTTGTACGTGTAGTTCTTCCAGTCGATGCCCCTGAGGCTCGAGGCAGTTGGAGTTGTCGTGGTCGCTGCAGCCGTCGGCGTCGTCGATGCCGGTGGCGCCGCGGCTCCGCCCGTCGAGGGCCCGCCGCCGAACGCGAGGTCCCAACCTTCCGCTGCTACGTGACCGCGCTTCGACCATGTCGCGCCATCCGAACTCGCGAACATGTCCCCGTTCGCACTGACCGCGAGCCACTGCCCGTTGCCGTAGGCGACGCCGCGGATCGTGTTACCGGCAAAGTGCGCGCCCGAGCCCGACGACCAGTTCGTCGCGTCGGTGCTCGTGTTGATGATGCCGCTCTGTGCACCGCCGTAGCCGCCGCTCGCGGAGACGTCGAGCCCGCCTACCACCCAGTGACCCGCGCCAAAAGCCAGCTCACCTTGAGCCTCTGAAGTGCTGAGGCCGGTGTCGGTCTCGCGCGTCCAGGTCGTGCCGTCCGTGCTTCGATAGGCGAATGAGGGCTCTCCGCCCTGATGTATCCCGTTGCCGACCGCGATCCACTTGTCGTCGCCGTACGCGACCGATGTGAAGGGTGGCGCATGGTCGAGCGACGCAACGCGCGTTAGCGTCTCGCCATTACTACTCGCGTACACGGCCGCCGGCGGGAACTCGTCGTCGATCGTGCCGGTGTGGACCGCAACGCGTCCAACGGCGATCCAGCGTCCGTTGCCGTAGACGATGTCCTCCAGGTTGTCGGGCTTGGTCGCAACCTGTTTCCACGTCTTCAGATCGGTGCTCTCGAGCACCGCGCTCCCGCCGGCGTTTCCCGGGCTCGTGCGGAGCGCCAGCCACTTGCCGTTTCCCCACGCCAGGCCGCGCACGCGTCCGGTCAACGTCGTCAACGTCTTCCACGTCGTACCGTCGGAGCTCGTCGAGATCGTCGTCTGCGACTGCTGAGCGGAAATACTGGCCGCGACCCACTCGCCGGCACCGCCGCCGGTGCCGACGGGTTGCGTGTACGTTGCGCCGGTGGTGATGTCGACGAGGATGAACGATCGGGTGACGGGCCCGGCGTTGACGACGGTGACCTGGGTGGGCGTATAACCCGGCCAGCCGGTTCCACGTAGACGGGCGGTCGTAACGGTGGGATCCCCTGGAGTGAGCGGGTTGCCGCAAGTGCATTTCACGCGCGGGGTGCCGGTTGCGTCGACCATGACCGCGGTGCCGGCCTGCAACACCGACCGCAAAGTCGTGGCGTGACCGTTGCGGTAGCCGTGATTGGTCTCGAGCGTGTCGTTGCTCAATAACACCGGCGTGAGCGTCGCGACGTAGTTGGCGATCTTGCTGGTTGTGATGCCGAGGACCCCGGCCCAGGCGGCCGCCTTGTCGGGATGCTGCTGCAAGAACCCGACTAACTGTTGCGCATCGCAGACATGTGTATCGCCGCTGCCACCGTACAGACCGGGTGCGGTACCGGTCGCGACCAGCGTATGCGTCTTCGGGTTCGTCGGCAGGGTCTTGCGCGTCGCGGCAGTGACGGCTTTCACGCGCGCGGGCATCGCGATCGGGCTGATCGCAACGGAGCTCGTGAACGGATCGGTGCCCGTGCTCGTGGCCGGCTCGAGCG
>JAUZEM010000612.1 GCA_030839005.1 Actinomycetota bacterium
GGGATCCGCTGCCGTTGCTGCTCTACGTCGTGGCCGGCGCGGTTGCGCTGCTCGCGATCTTCGCTCCCCCCGCGCTCGCGTTGCAGCTCCGCCGGCGACGGTCGCAGTCGTCGCCGTCTTCGAAAGAATGAGTCGTTGCGGCGATCGCTACGAAGCCGCGGCGGCCGCGCGCTCGTACCGATAGCCGACACCGCGCACCGTCACGATGCGCTTCGGATTCGCGGGATCGACCTCGACCTTCGACCGCAGGCGCTTCACGTGCACGTCGAGCGTCTTGGTGTCGCCGAAGTAGTTGGGGCCCCAGATCCGGTCGATGAGCACGTCTCGCGTGAGGACGCGCCCGGCGTTCGTGAGGAGGAGCTCGAGCAGCTCGAACTCCTTGAGCGGGAACGCCATCGACATTCCCCGTACGAACACCTCGTGGCGACCGGTGTCGAGCCGGACGTCGCCGATCTCGATCACGTCGGCCGGATCCGTCTCCTGCTCGGAAACCGGAATTCGCCGGAGCGCGGCGCGCACCCGGGCGATCAGCTCGCGCAGCCGGAACGGTTTGGTGACATAGTCGTCGGCGCCGACCTCCAAGCCGACGACGGCGTCGATCTCGGCGTTGCGCGCCGTGACCATGATGATCGGCACGCGCGATCGCGCCCGCAGCTCACGGCACACGTCGATGCCGGAGATCTTGGGCAGCATCACGTCGAGCAACACGAGCGCGGGCCGAGTCGCGTCGAAACGCTCGATCGCTTCCGGGCCGTCGGCCGCGGTCTCCACGAGGAAACCCTCGCGTTGCAGCGCAACCGCGAGCGCATCGCGGTACGACTGCTCGTCGTCGACCACGAGTATCAGGGGCGGGTCGGCCATCGGTCCTCCGTCGTCGGTACCTCGGCGATGCCGCGTGCCGAGCCGTTGGCGAGCGGCATGTAGAGGGTGAACGTCGATCCTTCGCCCTCGCGCGAGTGCACGCTGACCTCGCCGCCGTGCGCCTGGGCAACGTGGCGCACGATCGCGAGCCCGAGCCCAGTGCCGCCGGTGTCGCGGCTGCGGGCGCGGTCGACCCGGTAGAAACGCTCGAAGATGCGCTCGAGATCCCGCGACGGTATCCCGATGCCGTGATCGCGCACGACGAAGGCGATCCGGTCGTCGACGACACACGCCCCGATCTCGACCGGCTGCTCCGGGCCCGAGTACTTGATCGCGTTGTCGACCAGGTTCACCAGCGCGCTGCGCATCTGGCGGGGATCGCAGACGATCTCGAGATCGGGCGGCTCCGGACCGACGAGCAGTGGAACCTCGGCCGCGCCCGCCGCGGCCTGCACGACGTCGACACACTCCGAGAGGAGCAGCCGGATCGGCATCGGCGCGCGGGTCGGCGCCTCCTGGGCCTCGATCGTGCTGAGGTCGAGCAGGTCGTCGACGATGCGAGCGAGCCGGTCGGCCTCGCGCACGACGCGGTCCGCAAGCCGTTGAACCACGGCCACATCGTCGGTTGCGACCATCGTCTCCGCGAGCAGACCGAGCGCGCCGATCGGCGTCTTGAGCTCGTGGCTGACGTTCGCGACGAAGTCGCGCCGCACGCTTTCTACCCGCCGCGACTCCGAGATGTCGCGGGTGAAGGCGACCGCTCCCACGATCTCGCCGTCTCGGCGCAGCGGGAACGCGCGCAGCTGCAGCACTTGACGCGGCGGGCCGTAGAGCTGGAGCTCGCGTTCCGAGCTGTGACCCGTGAGGGCATCTTGGACGAGCTCCGCGATCGCTTCCTCGGCGAGGACCTCCCCGGTGCGCGCGCCGGCGAAGCGTCGGGCCACCGAGTTGCGCACGACTTCCCGGCCGATGCGATCGACAACGATGATCGCGTCGCTCGACTCGTCGAGGGCCGCGAGCAACCAGTGCTGCACCGCCTCCGACTGCGACACCCGAACCTCCGCCTCGCGCTGCGCTTCGGCAATCGCGTCGACCAACGAAAGACCGCCGGAAACGTCGACCGCGCGGCCGACCCGGTCGAGCTCGCGCCGGGCGAAGACCAATTCACGCGCGACGACGACGACAACGGCCCACCCGACCAGACCGATGACGACGAAAACCGCCGTCACGATCGCAGCCAGGCGACACGGCTCATCCGAATCGACCCGTGATGTAACCCTCGGTGCGCGCGTCGGAGGGATTGGTGAAGATCTTGTCGGTGGCGTCGTACTCGACGAGCCGACCGACCCGGTGATCGTGTTCGTCGACCTCGGCCGTCACGAACGCCGTCATATCGGACACCCGAGCGGCCTGCTGCATGTTGTGCGTCACGATCACGATCGTGTAGTCGCGCTTGAGATCGGCCATGAGGTCCTCGATGCGAGACGTCGCGATCGGGTCGAGTGCCGAGCAGGGCTCGTCCATGAGGATCACGTCCGGCTGCACCGCGAGACAGCGCGCGATGCACAGCCGCTGCTGCTGTCCGCCCGACAGCGCGAACGCCGACTGCCTGAGCTTGCCCTTCACCTCGTCCCACAGGGCCGCGTTCACGAGCGCTTCCTCGACGATGTCGTCGAGGCCCTTGCGCCGACCCGTGATGCGCGGCCCGAACGCCACGTTGTCGTAGATCGACTTCGGGAACGGGTTGGGCCGCTGGAACACCATGCCGATGCGCCGGCGCACCTCGACCGGATCGACACCCGGCGCATACAGGTCGAGACCGTGGTACGAGATCCGGCCCGACACCCGGGCCCCGGCAACGAGGTCGTTCATCCGGTTGAAGGAACGCAACAAGGTGCTCTTCCCACAACCCGACGGTCCGATCAACGCGGTGATCTGGTTGCAGTGGACATCGAGTGTCACCCCGGCGACCGCCACTGCGTCGAAATAGCTGACGCTGACGTCTCGGAGCTCGAAGACGACCTCCGAGCGCGACGGCTGCGCCGCGAACTCGCCGTCCTTCGACCCCATGTCCTTCGGACGGACACTCACTGCCGGCATCGCCATTGCTTCACCCTGTTCGGCTGGGGACACGTTCGACCTTCCGCAAGCGATCAGCGTCGGCCCAGCATCGCGGCTGGGTCGCAGGCTCGCCAAGCGCCCGCCAACATGGCCATCGTAGGGACGCCGGCTGACCGGACCGTATGGTACGGATGACCTGAAGGTGAACCACGAGTGAACAGAGGACGAGTCCGACACCGGTGCTCGCGCCCGTGGGGATTCGCGGGCAGACTCGCGCGGTTCGGCGTGAAATTCGGAGGACACAGTGGTCGAGACCCGGCGGACGTTCGACGAGCAGGTGCACGAGGTCCGCGCCGAGGTCGTGAAGCTGGCCGTCAAGAGCTGCGAGCAGATCGGCGCCGCCACCCAGGCACTGCTCGACGCCGACCTCACCGTCGTCGACGAGATCTACGACGCTCATCGCGAGATCAAGGAGCGGGTGCTCCAGATCGAGCACCGCGTCTACCAGCTGTTCGCCCTCCAGCAGCCGATGGCCTCCGACCTCCGAGCGTTGCTCGCGGTACTGCGGATCCTCCACGAGATCGAGCTGACCGGTGGCCTCATGCGCAATGTGGCCCGGGCGACCCGGCGTTTGTACCCGCGCGAGCTGCCGCCTCGGATCCGCGGAATCATCGAGCGGATGGGCGCCCAGGCCAGCGTGCAGACCCACCTTGCGGTCGACGCCTTCGCCGATGGCGACGTGGGGGTCGCGTCGGCGCTGCCCGACATGGACGACGTGATGGACGACCTCCAAAAGGAGCTGTTCCGCGCCATCTTCGCCGGCTTCTCCGGCGAGTCGACCGACGAGGCAGCGCTCCAGATGGCGGTGCAGCTCGCCTTCGTCGGCCGCGACTACGAACGGGCCGCCGACCACGCGGTGATGATCGGGCGCTGGGTCGAGTTCATGATCACCGGGCAGCTCCCCGGCGACGCCGAACCGGTGTAAGGCCCTCGGCATCGCGCCTGCACGTCGCCGATTGTTCGGACGTGCTTCACGTGTCGTTCATGCTCACGCGGCCGCGTCGCCATCCTTCGTTCTTAGTCTCGACATCGATGCCCACCTTCGAAAGGGGACACACCTTGATTGCATCGACGCGGTCGTCTCGGGTAGCACGACGCACCATCATCGCGCTCGCGGTGCCCGCTCTCCTCCTGGCCGCGTGCGTCAGCAGCACAAAGAGCCCGAGCTGCTCGAGCAGCACGACGTTGAACGGTTCCGGCTCGACGTTCCAAAAGACGTTCGACCAGGTCGCGATCCAGGCGTTCCAGAGCGCGAACTCAGGCATCACGGTGAACTATGCCGGCGGAGGCTCCGGGAAGGGCAAGACCGACCTTCAGACCAAGACCGTCGACTTCGCGGGAACCGACAGCCTCGTGAAGACCGCCGACCTTTCGAAGTACCAGGGCGGCAACATCCTCTACTTCCCGACCGTCGCCGCCCCGATCACGGTGTCGTACAAGGTGAGCGGCGTCGACAGCCTGCAGCTCAGCGCGTCGACCATCGCCAAGATCTTCTCCGGCCAGGTCACGAAGTGGAACGACCCGGCGATCGCGGGCGACAACGGAAACGCAACCCTTCCCGCGACCGACATCGTCGCGGTGCACAGAGCGGACGCCTCGGGCACCACGAGCAACTTCACGAAGTACCTCGCCGCCGCGGGCGGCAGCGATTGGACGCTCGGCAGCGGCGACACCGTCAACTGGCCGTCGAACTCACAGGCCGGACAGGGCAACCAGGGAGTCGCGCAGGCAGTCTCGGCAACCAACGGTGCGATCGGCTACGTCGACTTCGCCGACGCGCTGGGCGCCAAGCTGAAGTTCGCGTCGATCAAGAACTCGGCCGGATCGAACGTGACCGCGAGCTTGGCCGGCGCCGCGGCGGCAGTGGCGTCGGCGACGATCAAGGACGACCTGACGTATAGCCCGATCAACGCGTCGGGCGCCGACGCCTATCCGATCACGGCGCCGACGTGGATCATCGTCTACGAGAACCAGACGGACAAGACGAAGGGGACCGCGCTGAAGAGCTTCCTTTCGTTCGTGCTCAACGACGGTCAGGCGCTCGCCGAGAGCGCGAACTACGCCAAGCTGCCGACCGAGTTGCAGCAAAGGGCGATCGCGCAGCTCACGAAGCTCCAGATCCCCGCC
>JAUZEM010000008.1 GCA_030839005.1 Actinomycetota bacterium
CTCGCGTTCCGTCCGTTGGCGCCATGGACGAGCGCTGGTGCGCTCGACGAGATCGTCGAGTTCGCGCGGGAATTGCGGTTCGACGAGGTCGTTGTCTACAAACCGACCACCGACGAAGAGCTAGACGTATTCGAGGACGCGGTCGCGAGATTGCCCTCGCTGAGAGCCGGATGAACCGCACAGCCCGTCACTGGGTAACCGCCCGGTAGGTGCCGCTACCGAGCACTTGTCGGTCGTAACGTTCGTGCATGGCCGTAGCGCGCGCTGGGTTCGTGTCGATTGACTGCGCGGAGGCGAGGCCACTCGCTGAGTTCTGGGCGGCGATGCTCGGGGGCGAGGTCGCGTTCACCAGTTCGTCAACCGCAGATGTCCGAAGCGAGTGGGTTTGGATCAGCGCGATGGAGGTTGTGGACTACCAGCCTCCGACGTGGCCCGGCCCTGACATTCCGAAACAGATCCACCTTGACCTCGCGGTCGACGATCTCGACGAGTCGACGAAGGCTGCGCTCGGGTTGGGCGCAACGCTGTCGGAGGTTCAGCCGCACCCGGAGCTCTGGCGGGTGATGTTCGATCCCGCCGGGCATCCGTTCTGTCTCACGACGCTCATCCCGCCAGAGGCGCAGTAACGCAACGTGCCGATGCAGCGCCGACCTCGCGATCTCTTACCGTGACGAGGATGGTCGAGCCGACACCGGACGCGGCGCTGGATTCTTTGATCGATGCGATCGCGACCCAAGATCTGCCGAGCACACTCGGGGCGTTGTCCCTTATTCACGAGCCGGCGGTCATCGGCTCCGAAGGCGGGGAAGCGGCCCGAGGACGAGCGACCGTCGAAGCGTTCTTTCGCCGGATCTATGCGAGGCCGGGCGCCTTCCGCTTCGAGTTCACGCAGCGATCATGGGTCGTCCACGACGACGTGACGTGGTTGGTGGCTGAGGGCACGGTCGTCGAGCCTGACAGCGCCGCACCGAAGCCCTACCGCCTGACCGCCGTCTTCGTCCGCGAGGAATACTGGAAGCTTGTGTTGTGGAGCGGCTCCGAGCCGGCGTGAGGACCCGTCCGGGTTGTGCCGTTCCTTCTCGCTTCTCGACAGCGTCGTCGACATCGAGGTCCGCTCGGTATCGATCGTCCACCAGACCGTCCCCGAATGTTCAACCCGCCGCGACGCGAAAACGCCCCAGACCGCCGGTTCGTGGGCGCTGATCGGCTCGATCGGACGTGGAACCGCGAGGCGACCCAGCCCCTCGCCTCCGTCGACCTTGCCATGGGAGCGGTTGCGTGACGGGCGTGTCCAGAAGGTGCGTCCAGACATTGGGTTAGACGGCTGGCAAGACCTCCGCGCGCGCCACACGGCCCGGTACCCCCGCGCCAACGCCTTCGAGACACGCGCTTTGGCTGCCACCACGAGGCGAGGGTGGCTGTTGACGCCTGACTCCGATGGCCTCATTTTGACGGCGATGGGTGCAGCGGCGAGCTCATTGACAGCGTGTGCATACCTGTCCGTTGTCAATGGCGCGTGCCAACACGAAAATACGCGATCGCGCGCGCCGAGAAGCTCTCTGCTGGTTCCGCTTAGCGGAACCGGCATATCTGTGTCGATCGTGGAGGGGGTCTCGAAGGTCGAAAGTCAAGGCGTCGAAGCGATGGTTGGTGAGCTCGCGGAAGTGATTCGAGAGCACTGTGCAGAACGGGCTGGGGTCGATTCGCTCGGAGGATGCGCGGCATCTTCGAATGCAAGTTCATGAGGTTCTTCGCGAGGGGGTTTTCGGGGCAGGGCATTGTGATGCAACGTGTGTAAGGAGCTCTACGCGAGGTGTCGGTCGCTCAGGGGTGCAGCCGACGAGTTCGTCGCGCGACGCACAACGGGCGATCGCGCCGGTTCCGCGCGATGGACGCGCGATGGACGTCCCAACTCGCCCACCGGATCTGAGCCCGCCTCGCGCAACATGGGCTCTGACCTGCACTCTCGCGGTGGAGACGATGGGACTCGAACCCACGACCCCCTGCTTGCAAAGCAGGTGCTCTAGCCAGCTGAGCTACGTCCCCGAGTTTGGCAGGCGACCTACGGTTTCGTGTGGACTCGATCTCCACGCCGCTCAGGTACCACAGGAGATCGTATCCCTAACGTCGCCTGCTCGATCGGGAACCAGGCGCCCAAAGACGCGCGAGGGGCGCGCTCGGTAGCATCCACCCATGCGCCGTCGCCGTTTGTTGTTCGCCGCAGTCGCGCTCGTCGTTGTCGGGGCTGGGTGCGACTTCCCGAACCTCGTTCCGACCGGCTCCGCACCACTTCGTTATCGCGACCCCATCTTCACGACGGTCGTCAAGACCGCCGACATCACGTACGGCAGCGCGACCAACTTGTCGAACCAGACCGTCACGCTGAAGCTCGACGTGTATAAGCCACCTCTGAACGACACGGTTACGAGCCGTCCCGCCATCGTGTGGGTGCACGGCGGCTCGTTCAGCAATGGCGACAAGACGTCGGCCGAGCTGGTCGACGAGTCGAACACCTTCGCCAAGAAGGGGTACGTCAACGCGTCGATCAACTACCGCCTCGAGCCGGGCGGTTGTTCCGCGGGGGGCCCGACCCCGGAGTGCATCCAAGCGATCTTGGAAGCGACGCAGGACGCGGTGACCGCAGTGAGTTGGCTGCGCACGCATGCAGCGACTTACGG
>JAUZEM010000105.1 GCA_030839005.1 Actinomycetota bacterium
CGACGGACTCGGGATACGTGCGGTAGTAGCGTCCGAGCCGCCACGCGGTGCTGAAGACCGCGGACCGCTCCAGGTATTTCGGCAGACACGTGGTGCGTCGCCCGTACAAGAGACTGCGCCCGGTCGCCGGATCGCACGTGCGGGCGAGGACGAGCACGCCGTGACAGATGGCGCCGAGCGGCCGATCGAGCGCCCAGTACTCGGCGACCTTGCGGCGGAGCTCCTCACTTCCCAAGTACTTGCGCATTCGGGGCGCGTGTCCACCCGGCAGGATCAGACCGTCGAACTCGTCGACTCGGACGTCAGCCCACGCGAGTGGCGCGCGGAACTCGTCGTCGGACTGCATCTCCGCATAGAAGGACCGCGGTTCGGGCGTCGCGCCGAGCTTTCCGAAGATCACGCCGTCGAGCAACCGTTGGTCGGCCGCGGGCGCGACGCCGCCGCGCTCCGTAGCGAACCGCACGACGTGGCCGACGCGCGTGAGCAACCGCCACGGCACCGCCACCTCCGTAACGTCGAAGTCATGGTCGGGCAGGGGGATCAGAACGGTGGCGATCGGGCAACGCTAGAGCAGAGCCTGCGGGGCTAGCTTCCTTGCGTTTCTGCGGTGAACGCGATCGCGAGGCCCTCGAGCAGTCCCAGCCATTCGGGTGGAGCTGATGGCGGCATCGGTGCGCGGATGCTCAAGGCTTCGACCAGGCTCACGGCATCACCACACAGACACGGCACGTCGGGCGGAGCGACGTCGTCGCGCACGGCGACGGACTCGCCGACGTCGAGGACACAACACATCGAGGGGTCGGTGGCCTCCACTGCAAACCGGCCGGCGAGCAAATGCCCGGTACCGATCGCCAACGCGGGACTCACCGCGGCCGCGTACCGCAAGCACGACCCCACCTCGTCGGGTTCGGCCGGCGGGGTCAGCCCGAGTGGGAGCGCGATATCGCGTTCGTGGATCCAGCAATCCCACAACGCGTGATGCGCGACCAGACGGATCGGGACGTGGCCCGCCGGCGACTCGGCGAGCGTCGCCCAACCGGCGTCGTCGAGCCGGTTGAGCACAGCCAAGAAGTCGTCGTTCGACGTCACGAACTGTTCGAGTATTTCCGCCGGCGTGAGCTCACGCATTGCGGCGACCATCACCGCCGGAGTTGTCGCGGGGTCGAACCCGGCCAGCACGCGCGTCGGCGTTCCGCCCAGCCCGGCGCGCACGGAAGCGTGCCAGAAGACGTTGACGCCGACGATGTGCGCAACGACGTCCTGAACGGTCCAGTCGTCACAGCGGCTCGGCGAGCTCCAGTCGTCGTCACTGAGTTCCACGAGCATCGCTTCGAGGCGTTCGCGCTGTCGCACCAGCGGGGCGAGCTGATCGTCCGGTTGCCCCGTGATCGAGATGATCGGCGGCCCGTCGTATCGCGGTGACACCAGCATCGGACCGACGGTACCTCCGTCAGCACTGATAGACCGAACGTGTGGCAGACAACGAGGTGTGGCAGCAGATCCAACGTGGGGATGGTCGGGTCACCGAGCTGGTGACGAGCGGCGCGGTCGGCACGACGACCTTGGTGCTGCACAACGGAACTCCGAGCGCGGCGTTGCCGTTCCCGCCGCTCGTCGAGTCGGCCGCCCGCCACGGGCTGTCGGTCGTGATGTTCTCGCGTCCGGGCTATGCCGGCTCGACCCCCCAGCCGGGCCGTTCCGTTGCCGACGTCGCCGACGACACGGCCGCAGTGCTGGATGCGGTCGGCGCCGATGCGTTCGTCACCATCGGGTGGTCGGGAGGCGGTCCGCACGCGTTGGCGTGCGCGGCCCTGCTGCCCGCGCGATGCCGGGCGGCCGCGACACTCGCGGGCGTTGCTCCGTACGGTGCCGACGGACTGGATTGGTTGGCCGGGATGAGCGCGGAGAACGTGGAGGAGTTTTCTGCGGCGCTCGACGGCGAGGAACCGCTTACCCGCTTCCTCGAAGCTGCGGCTCCGGTTCTTCGAAAGGTTTCCGCCTCTGACGTGGCGGGCGCGCTCGGGGGGCTCGTGTCCGCGGTCGACAAGGCCGCACTGAGCGGTGAGTTCGCGGAGTTCATGGCGGCCGTGTTCCGCAGAGCATTGTCGACTGGAGTCGCGGGCTGGCGCGACGACGACCTGGCGTTCGCGCGCGACTGGGGTTTCGAGCTCTCGAGCATCGCCCGACCGGTCGCCGTATGGCAGGGAGCGCAGGATCGGATGGTGCCGTTCGCGCACGGCCGATGGCTGTCGGAACACGTGCCCGGAGCGGTTGCGCACCTCTACCCGGACGAAGGTCACCTCTCGCTCGCACTCACCCGCCTCGATGAGATCGTTGCCGACCTCGTCACGCTCGCGTCCAGCTGATTCCCAACGAACGCAGAGCTCGCAGCAGAACGTCGAGCGCTCGTGCCCGCAGAACGCCTTCGACTTCGCGTCGACTCGAAGGTGTGCCGAAGGATGGTCGTGGCCGTCGCCCAACCCGAAAGGTAGATCACCTGTCCGACCACGGCGGTTGCCGCCGCAGCCCCGGACGCGACCCCCGGTCCGGAATACGAGTCCGGTCTTCGCGTCATGGCCTGACGCGTCCGACAAAGCGTCGAGTCCGATCGGGCGACTTGCGCGCGAGAGATATGCAGATGTCGGCCCTCGCGTATTCTTCACCCGTGGATGTGATCGGCCGGAACAACGTCAAGGTCACTGGCCGGCTCGATGGTCAGCCGCTCGTTTTCGCGCATGGATTCGGTTGCGATCAGAACATGTGGCGGTACGTCGCACCTCGATTCGAGAACCAATTCCGAGTGGTGCTCTTCGATCACGTGGGTGCCGGCGGCTCGGACCTGGCCGCCTACGACCCGGCGCGGTACACGTCGCTTGCCGCCTACGCAGAGGATGTCCTCGAGATCTGCCGGTCGCTTGATCTCCAAGACGTCGTGTTCGTAGGACACTCCGTGTCGGCGATGATCGGCGCGTTGGCGGCGATCGAGGAGCCCGAGCGGTTTGCGAAGCTGGTTTTCGTCGGCCCTTCCCCGCGCTACATCGACGAGGGCTCCTATGTCGGTGGCTTCCGCGAGGAGGACATCGTCGAGTTGCTCGACTCGCTGGAAAGCAACTATCTCGGCTGGTCAAGTGCCATGGCCCCGGTCATCATGGGCAACCCCGACCGACCCGAGCTGGGCGAGGAGTTGACCGAGAGCTTCTGCAGTACCGATCCCGAGATCGCCCGCCATTTCGCGCGGGTGACGTTCCTTTCAGACAACCGCGCTGATCTTGCCCGGGTGACGACCCCGACGCTGGTCCTGCAGTGCACCAACGACGCCATCGCTCCGGTGGTCGTCGGCGAGTACGTGAGAGATGCCATGCCCAACAGTTGCTTCATGCTCTTGGAGGCGACGGGCCACTGCCCCAACCTGAGCGCACCCGACGCAACGGCGACCGCCATCGCCGCATTCGTCGGTGGCTGATTGCGGGTCTCGGGGTGACGTGAGCAGCGAAGAGGCGCTCGAAGCCTTCTACGCCGCCCTTCTCGACGACGACGCCGAGGCGCTGTATGAGCGAGCCCCGTGCGGGTACTTGTCGACAACGCCCGACGGCACGATCATCAAAGTCAACGGCACCTTCCTGACCTGGACCGGCTACGAACGGACCGACCTGGTCGGTCGGCGGACATTCGCCGAGCTCCTCACGCCGGGCGGGCGGATCTATCACGAAACTCACTACGCCCCGATGCTGCAGATGCAAGGAACGGCCCGAGAGGTCGCGCTCGACCTCGTCCGAGTCGATGGCCGGCGACTCCCGGCGCTCGTCAACTCGGCCCTCGAGCGCGATGCGGACGGAACACCCATCGTCATTCGCACCGCGATCTTCGACGCCACCGATCGCCGCGAATACGAACGGGAGCTTCTCCGTGCGAAGCAACGAGCCGAAAAATCCGAAGCCGAGGCAAAGCTCCTCGCCCGGACGCTGCAGCAAACGCTCATTCCGCCGACGCCGCCGGACATCCCCGGTCTGGATGTCGCCGCCGCGTACCGCCCGGCCGGCACCGGCGACGAGGTCGGAGGAGACTTCTACGACATCTTCGAGATCGGCACCGGTGATTGGGTGGTCGCCGTCGGTGACGTCTGCGGCAAAGGGGTCGCCGCGGCCGCCGTCACCGCGTTGGCCCGCTACACGATCCGCGGCGCAGCCATGCGGCACCCACAGCCGCGGGAAATCCTCGACACACTCAACACTGTCCTGCTCCGCCACGAGACTGACCGGTTCTGCACCGTTGCGGTCATGCGGTTGCGCCAGGTTGCGGACACGTGGACCGCCGCCGTGAGCTCAGGCGGGCACCCGCTGCCGGTGCTGATCCGGAACGGACGCGTGCCGACGAAGCTGGGGCGACCCGGATTGCTGCTCGGAGTCTTCGACGAGGGGGCATTCGATGACAGCGAGGTCACCCTGCACTCGGGCGACTCGATCTTGCTCTACACCGACGGTGTGACCGAAGGGCGAAGCGGCGACACCTTCTACGGAGAGGCTCGTCTCCAGACCGCGATCGAGAACCATCGCGAGTCCGCCCAATCTCTCGCTGACGGGATCCTCCACGACGTGCTGCAGTTCCAAGCGGGCGACCCGCGTGACGACATCGCGCTCGTCTCCGTGCGCGTGTCCTAGCGATACCCAGACAACACGGATGTCGTGATGACCGGCAGCGTCATTCCGCGGCTCGGCGGGCCTCCTTGGATGCTTCGAGCTCTGCGTTGATTTCATCGACCTGTTGCTCGGCTTCGAGCGCCGCCCTTGCCTCGGCCACCGCGGCGCGCTCAGCTTCGACTTGCCTGGCGCGAGCGGCTCGTTCGCGCCTCGCCGCGGCTGTCTTGTCGCGTATCTCTGCCTTCTCGGCAGCGGC
>JAUZEM010000180.1 GCA_030839005.1 Actinomycetota bacterium
GTCGTCCGCCGCGATGCGAAAGTCGCACACGCAGGCGAGCGAAAGGCCGGCTCCTGCGCAGACGCCGTTCACCGCAGCGATGACAGGCTTCTCGAGCGCACGGATCGCGAGCACATTCGGGTGATACGACTCGCGCAGCGCATCGCGGACGTCTCCCGCCTCGCCGAACTCCTTCAGATCCTGCCCCGCCGAGAATCCGCGACCGGCGCCGGTCAGCACGACCGCGCGCACCTCCGGATCGCGCGCCTCCTTCAGCGCGTCCCGCAATGCCTTGTGCAGCGCGCGGTTGAACGCGTTCAGGACGTCCGGACGGTTGAGCGTGATCGTCTGGACTGCGCCGTCGCGTGTGACCTCGACCTCGGCCATGTGCGGACCCTACCCGGACGCTGCCGCGGCGAGCGGCTCGAGCGCGGCGTAGTCCGCCGCCGTCGCCTGGTCGGCGAGAAAGACCGAGAACCCCCGGGTTCCGAGGCCGGTGAGGAGCGGAACGTAGTTCGCGGCCGCGTACTTGCGATAGACGCCGATCACCGGATGCACGCGATCGAGCGGCCAGCCCGCGCGGAGCGAATGCGCGACGGTCATGTCGGGACGGTAGGACTTCGGGAATTGGTTGTAGTACGCCTGCGGCAGCAGATCGAACCTCGCGTCCCGCCAGCTCGCGTAGTCGATCGGAAGAACCCACGGCGCAGTCGCCGCACCGTACGTCGTGAGCGCCGCAGGCAGTGTCGGCTCGAGCGAGCGAAAGGTATTGACGAACGTCTTCGAACGCGCCCAGCCGTGCAGCCTCTTCGTCTGCTCGTACGGCGACTCCGCATCGGCGATGAAGAAGTCGAGGCCGTAGCGGCGCACGGCGAGGTCGGCAAGGACCGCTTCGATCAACGGCTTGCCGTCCTCGTAGCCCCAGCCGCCCACGGCGATCCCGTGCGCTCGGAACAGATCGATCCAGTCGCCGGGGACGTCGGACTGCACGAGCCCGTTGTTCACGTGGAACGCAATCCACGTGAAGTGGTTCTCCTCGAGCGCAGTGACGAGACCCCACGGCCCGGGCAGGTTCCCGGGGTTGTCGATGAAGACGCCCGCTCCGTCGAAGAGGTTCGGCGGCGCATCGGCGCGCGCGCTCACCGCGAAGACACTCGCACACAACACTGCTGCGAGCAGAACGGCGATCTTCACTAGCGGCCCTTGAAGTCCGGTGCGCGCTTCTCGACGAATGCGGTCAAGCCCTCGGTCGCGTCCTCGGACGCGCGCGCGAGATAGAACGCGCGCCGCTCGAACTCAATGCCGGCGCTGAGCGGCGCTTCGAACGCCTGGTCGACAGCCTCCTTCGCGAGTCTCACCGCGATCGGCCCCTTGGACGCGATCTCACCGGCGGCGCGCTTCGCCTCGTCGAGCCACGCCTCCTTCGCGACAACGCGCGCGACGAGACCGAGCCCGAGCGCCTCGCGCGCGCTGATCATGCGGCCGGTGAGGATCATGTCCATCGCGATCGCCTTGCCGACCGCGCGCGTGAGCCGCTGCGTGCCGCCGGCTCCCGGCAAAACGCCGAGGTTGATCTCGGGCTGGCCGAACTTCGCGGTCTCCGAGGCGACGATCAAGTCGCAGAGCATCGCGAGCTCGCAGCCCCCGCCGAGACAGAAGCCGGAGACCGCTGCGACGACGGGCGTGCGCAGCGCGCGGATCTTGTCCCACTGCTCGATGCGACGGTTCTCATAGAGCGAGATCGGAGTTCCTGCAGCGAGCTCGGCGATGTCGGCGCCCGCCGCGAAGGCGCGCTCGCCGCCACCGAGCACGATCGCGCGGATCTCCGGGTCCGCGTCGAGCTCTTCCAGCGCACCGATGACGGCTCCCATCAACTCGCCCGAGAGCGCGTTCAGCTGCTTCGGCCGGTTCATCAGCACGACGCCGAGCCGCCCGTCGCGCTCGACGATGACTAGCTCTTCTTGTCCAGAAATGCCTGGATCGCCTCCTTCGCTTCGTCGTTCAGCATCGAGAGCGAGAGCCAGTCGCGCGCGTGTCCGATCGTCTCGTGCCACGAGATGTCGCGCCACCAGTTCACCTGCTGCTTCATGTAGCGCATCGTCTGCGGAAGCTTTGCCGCGAGCTTCTCGCACAGCTCGTCGACCTTGGCGTCGAGCTCGGCGCGGGGAACGACGTAGTTGACGAGCCCCCACTGCGCCGCGAGCGGCGCCGGGATCTCTTCGCACAGCATGAGGAACTCTCGCGCGCGGCGATCTCCGACCATGATCGGCAGCCACTGCGTCGCGCCACCGGCGGGAACGGAGCCGTGCTCCGCGCCAACGTGGCGGATGTATGCGTCGTCGACCATGACCGCGAGATCACAACCCATCTGCAGCTCGTTGCCACCGCCGACTGCGATGCCCTGAATGCGCGCAACCGTCGGCTTCCCGATCTCGCGTAGACGGTCGTGCATGTCCTTGAACGCGCCGAACCACTTCCAGTACAGACGCGGGTTGTCGAGAAGCTCGGCACCCCACGTCTTCAGGTCCGCTCCGACGCAGAAGGCGCGTCCCTCGCCGGTGACGACGACGACGCGGATGTCGTCGTCCCAGCTCGCGTCCTCGAAGGCTCGCGCGAGCTCACGCAGCATCTTGAAGTCGAAGGCGTTCAGCACCTCCGGCCGGTTGAGCGTGACGGTCGCGCGGTAGCCGGCCTTCTCGTATCGGATGCGCTCGAAGCCGAGCTCCGCAGGGTCGAGCGGGAGCGGCGCGTCGGGTTCGCTCAAAGCTCGACGAACTCGATCGTCGGCTGCGGCAAGCCGCGGTCTTGCACGTCCTTGCCCGCGGCCATGAACTCGTCGGACCGGACTCCACTCTTGAACGAGTCCTTGTCGGCAAACTCGAACTCGGCGTAATACGCGTGCGCGGGCTCGCCCATCGGCGACCCGGTCACCTTGCCGTGCCGGAAGACCGCATTGGGGACCTTCTCGCACACTTCGACATGGCCGGCGTACGCATCGGGGTCGGGCGCCTGGTCGTACAAGATGACTACGCGGTACATCGCTTCCTTTCGATCGCTGGCGGAGGGAGACTACTATCGTCTCTCGTCGTGACGGGGAGCGCGCTAGCCGTATTGCTGTCCGTGGTCGCGGGTCTCGCCGGCGCGGTGCAGGTGTCGATGATGTCGCAGCTCGGCGACCGGATCTCGATCGTCGGCGCGGTCGCCTTCGCGACCCTCTTCACGGCGGTCGTCTCGGTCGTGCTGCTGCTCGTCTTCCGCCAGAGCTTCGTCGCCTACCGCGATGCCTTCAACCACCCGTGGTGGATGCTGATGGGCGGTCTGCTCGGCTTGCTGATCGTGTTCACGATCACGTATGCCGGCGGGCGCCTCGGCGTGGCCGCGACGGTGGGGATCCTCATCGCGGGTCAGCTTCTGATGGGGGCCGCGATCGACCGCTTCGGTCTCTTCGGGTCGACCAAGATCCCGCTCCACTGGCCGCGCGTGCTCGGGATCGCGCTGCTCGGCGTCGGCGCGGCCCTCTCGCTCAAGAAATAGCGCGTGCGCGAGAGACGGGCGTCGGCGGTTGGGCTCGTGCTCGCCGCGGCGTGCTCGGTGCAGGGCGGCGCTGCGGTCGCCAAGACGCTCTTCCCGCAGCTTGGGCCGCCGGGTGTCGTGTTCTTGCGGCTGCTCTTCGGCTCCGTCGCGCTCTGGGCGATCGCGCGTCCGCAATTACGCGGCCGCCCGCGCACCGACTTGCGACTCGTCGGTGCGCTCGGCGTGGTGCT
>JAUZEM010000205.1 GCA_030839005.1 Actinomycetota bacterium
GCATACCTGGGAGACCAGGGAGGCGCGCTCGGACGCGTCGAGATTCCCTCGACCTATCGCCACTGGGAGGTCGCGTACGCGGCGCCACACGTGCTGCTCGCGCGCGGATGGGAGCGTCAGCTCGACATCGCGTACAACCCGATCTTCTACTCGGCGCCGCTCACCCCCTCGAGCTACCGCACGTGGTTGCACACCAATGGTGTGAAGTTCGTCGCGCTGCCCGACGCACGTCTCGACGACTCGTCGCTCGGCGAGCGTCGGCTGATCTCGAGTGGTCTTCCTTACCTGCACGAGGTCTGGCACGACGCGCACTGGCGCGTCTGGCGGGTCGACGGATTCGACGGTCTCGTCGACGGGCCGGCCACGCTGCAGTCGATGACGCCCGACCGGATGACGCTCTCGGTCTCCGGGGCCGGCGACCTCGTGTTGCGCGTACGCGCCACGAGCCACTGGTCGGTGCGTCCCGGCGGCTGCGCCGCGTCGACCGACGACGGGTGGACGCGGCTGCGCAACCTCCCGTTGGGCACCGTCACGCTCACCCAGTCGCTCGCCGGAACACCCTGCCCGCACTGACCCGGCGCGCGCAGAGGCTACGCGGTGTCAATGCGATGTGTAGTCGATCTCCGGCGCGCCCCTCACCGCGACCGCGAAGCAGAAGCAATGGATTGCGCCGCCACCGGTCGGCCGCAGGCTGTGAATCGTGTCCGGGGGGATGTACACGAGATCGCCGGGCGAGACGTCGCGGTCTTCGTCGTGGATCGTCATCACCCCTCGCCCGGACATCACGAAATAGAACTCGTGCGTCGGATGCGAGTGCGGGAACACGAAACCGCCGTTTGCGACCTCGAACTCGTTGACGAGCTCGAGGTGACCGCCTTCCGTCAGGTCCTTCATCTCGCGGGGATGCACCAGATACCACACCGGCACGGTCCCGTTGTGCTCGACCTCGGGTTCGACATCGACGATCGATCGCACGTCCATTTTCCCGGCTCCCTTGTTCGGCGGCCGCAGCATGGCGGCGCGAAACCGGCGCGTCAATCCGGCGGCCGGTGGCAATACACTTTGCCGTGCATCGGACCCGGCTCCGCGCGGGGACCGCGCTCGTCGTCGTACTCGGTATCGGCGGCGGCGTCGCCCTTTCGAGACACGCAACGACTCGTTCCGCCCCTACCGTGCACGCGGTCGGGCGCGTCGATCGGGAATCCTCGCCGACCGTCTCGACAACCGCCTCGACAGCCGA
This sequence comes from Actinomycetota bacterium, assembly GCA_030839005.1. GTDB lineage: Bacteria > Actinomycetota > Acidimicrobiia > IMCC26256 > PALSA-610 > PALSA-610. The sequence goes on from JAUZEM010000205.1 coordinate 1,241, forward strand.
GTCGACATCGACGGTCGTCTCGACCTCTACCTCGACCACCACGACGACGACCCCGCACGACCCCGCGCACGACTTCGTGCTCACCCGCGTCGCAACTGTGAACGGTGCGATCTCGCCGAAGTCCGTCACGGCGACCGGAACCGGGCTCGTGTTCGCCCAGAACATGATGTACCGGCACACGATGACCGTGTACGACGCCGGCGGTTCGCTCGTGAAGACGATCCCCGACAGCGTCGACCTCGCGCAGTTCGGGATCGGCGGCCACCCGGGCGTGGTCCGCGGCGCGCCGGTGGAGGCGGCAGTCGATCACGCGCGCCGCTACGTGTTCGCGACCAACTACTCGATGTACGGCGCGAACTTCGGGCCCGAGGGCTCCGATAATTGCCGAGGCCCGGGCGGTCTGAGCCCGAGCTTCGTGTACCGGGTGAGCCTGGCGACGCTGGCCATCGACGCAGTGGGCCCGGTCGGGGTGGTGCCCAAGTACGTGGCGGTGACGCCCGACGACCGGTACGTGCTCGTCAGCAATTGGTGCAGCTACGACCTGAGCATCCTCGACCACGACACCCTGCACGAGGTGCAACGCATCCATTTGGGCGCGTACCCGCGCGGTATCGCGATCGACGGTCGGTCGCACGTCGCGTACGTCGCGGTAATGGGCTCGTTCGATGTCGCCCGCATCGACCTCTCGACGTTCGCGGTGTCGTGGTTCCGCGGAGTCGGCAATTCGCCGCGGCACCTCGTGCTCTCGGCTGACGGCCGGCACCTGTTCGTCACCCTGAACGGCAACAACCGCGTCGTCTCGGTCGACACCGCGACGGGACAGGTGGTCGCGCGCACCGCGACCGGCACGCAGCCGCGGAGCATGGCGATCTCGTCCGACGGTCGTGCGCTGTATGTCGTCAACTACGGGTCGAACACGGTGTCGGTGCTGAGGACGTCCGATCTCGGAGTCGTAAACACATTCCCGGTTCCGGATCATCCGATCGGCATCGCGTACGAACCGACGCACCATCGAATCTGGGTCGCCTGCTACAGCGGCGCGATACTCGTCTACGACGCCTGATCCGCGGCGAGGTACGCCTCCCCGCGCGGCGACACGCGGTAGCCGACCTCGAGGCTCAGCGTGAGCCCCAGGTTCTTCAGCTTGCGCACGTCGAGCTTGAACGGCTGTGTCTCCCGGCCGAAGCTCGCGGCCAGATCCGCCGCGCGCACGCCCGGCCGTTCCGCAATCGCCCGGAGCACCTCTGTGGTCCAGCTTCCGTGTGAGCTCGCCCGATCGAGACGCGCGAGCCGACGTCGCAAGTCGAAGGTCTCGTCGTCCGAAAGTGTGACCGTGGCGGCGAGCTGTGCACGTGGATCGGGCCCATCGGCCGGACGGAACCGGATGCGATAGGTCGGAACGTCGAACGCACCCCGCAGCTCGCCGAGCAACTCGGCGCGCGACGAGAACCCGGCCCGCTTCGCATCCGCGTCCGTGATCCGTTCCGGATCGACGACTTGCACGGCGTCGACCACGATGCGTCCGGCCGCAGTGCGATACGTGTTCCCGGCCACGACCTGAGGGCGCTTCCACCGCCGGAACGTCAGCGTGACGGCGCCGCTCGCGATCGCCTCGCGGAACCGAGCCTGGATCAGCATTAGCCCAATCCTTACCCGCTCCGAAGGTGGCCTTGAGGCGGCTGGGCCACCATCGACACCATGAACAACCAAGCCGCGAACACCGGAAGCCGGAACGCCGGAACCCGGAAGGCCAGAACCCGGGAAGCCAGAACCCGGGAAGCCAGAACCCGGGAAGATCGAAACACCGGCCTGCAGCGAATCAAGAAGCTCACCCGCTGGTCGCTCGCCGGCGCGTTGACCGGGACCGGCGTCTTTGCCGGGCTCGCCGCTCACGCCGCCGGCACGACCACGAACACCGCCACGAAGGCCACGGGCCAATCGACCGCCGCCTCGTCCGGCTCGAAATCGACGACCAGCTCGCCGAACACGGGGACCTCCGCTTCCGCGGCAACCGCCGCGACGACGACACCGACCACGGCGACAACACCGAACACGACGCCAACACCGAACACGACGCCGCCGGTAACGGTCGCGCCATCGAGCGGATCGGCCAGCATCGTTTCCGGAGCATCGTGATGGGCACGCTGATCCCGGACGCGACACTGTGGTACATCGCGCGCGGAACGGGCTTCGTCGCCGTTGTCCTGCTCACCGTCAGCGTGACCCTCGGCATCCTCACGACGATGCGGTGGAGTGCACCGCGATGGCCGCGCTTCGTCACCGCCGCGCTCCACAAGAACATCTCGCTGCTCGCCGTCGTCTTCCTCGCGACGCACATCGCGACGACGCTCCTCGATTCCGTCTCACCGGTTCACCTGCTCAACGCGATCGTCCCGTTCACCGGTGCGTACCGTCCGCTCGGAATCGGCCTCGGCGTGGTCGCAGTCGACCTGCTCGCCGCGCTCGTGATCACGAGCTTGCTCCGCCGGCGCATCGGGTACCGCGTGTGGCGCGCAGTGCACTGGAGCGCGTATGCGTGCTGGCCGGTCGCGATGTTGCACGGATTGAGCTCGGGCACCGACGCCGGCGCGCCATGGGCCCGCACCGTGTACCTGTCGTGCGCCGCCTTGGTGCTCGCCGGCGTGGGGTGGCGCGTCACCACTGCGATCGTCGCTCCCGAGTCCGCCTCACCGCGCCGCATCACGTATCCCGGAGTCGCGCGATGACCACCCTCATGGAACCACTCGCAGACGCCGGAACCGACGCACCCCGGCTCCTCCCCCGGCCCCCGGCCGCTCGCCTCGTCGATCACCTCGCCCGTCTGGGTTCCCCCCCGTCATCCGGACGCGAGCTGATCGGCGAGGTCGAGCGGGCCGGCCTGCGCGGACGGGGCGGCGCGGGCTTCCCGACCGCGATCAAGATGGAGGCCGTGCGCAGTCGCGGCGCGCGCGTGCTCCAGGGCCGGAAGCCGATCGTGGTCGCGAACGGCACCGAAGGTGAGCCGCTCAGCGCAAAGGACAAGACGCTGCTCGTGCACGCGCCGCACCTCGTGCTCGACGGCATGGTCGCCGCCGCGCACGCGGTCGGCGCCGACGAAGCGATCGTGGGCGTGGAGCGAACCGCAGTGCCGGTCGTCCACGCGCTCGAACGCGCGATCGAGGAACGTCGAGGTCACCGCGACGGGATCACCCTTCGAGTGGCGTCCACACCGGCGCGCTACGTCGTCGGCGAGGAGACCG
>JAUZEM010000225.1 GCA_030839005.1 Actinomycetota bacterium
GGACGCCCGAGGAGCTCGTAGCCCGCAAGGACGAGCTCTTCGCCGGGCACCGCACCAAGGTCCCGCAGATGGGGTTCGGGGAATGAACGCGGCATCGGCGAACGCGCCCGAGGCTCCGGACGGGCACCTCCTCGTCGACCAGTTGCGGTTCATGGCGCGGCGCGGTCCCGATCTCGTCGCCTACGCCGATCTGGACGCCGGCGCGACCATCACCTTCCGCGCCTGGGACGAGCGTTCGAATCAGGTCGCGCGCTGGCTGATCGATCACGGCGTCGCCAAGCAAGACCGCGTCGCGCTCTACATGGACAGTGAGCATTGCCTGCAATGGATCGTCGCCTACGCGGGGATCCACAAGGCCGGGGCCGTCGTGGTGCCGGTCAACACAAGGTTGTCGATCGACGAGGTGTTGACGATCCTCCGTCACGCCGAGCCGACCGTCGTCGTCACCAACGAGCGCTTGCTCGCGAACGCGCACACCGTCGCCGCCACGATGCCGATAAACGCGATCTTTGACACGGCCAACTGGCCGGACCTCGACGGCTACGACTCCGGCGACATGCAGGTGCCGGTCGACGCCGACGACATCGCCGACATCATGTACACCTCGGGCACCACGGGACTGCCCAAGGGCGTGCTCGTCCGCCACCGCAACGTCGCGATGATCCCGAACTGCGCACCGAGCTGGACCGACCTCGGATGGCTGCACGGCGCGCCGCTGTTCACGTTCGCAGGCATGAGCTTCATCTTCAACCCGATGAAGATGGGGCTCAAGGGCCTCTACATGCCGAAGTTCGACGTCGATCGCTGGTTCGATGTCGTCGAACGTGACAAGCCGATGATGATCTTCCTCGTACCCGCGATGGCCGAGCTCATCACCGCGAGCCCGCGGTTCGCGTCGGCCGATCTGTCGGGGCCGCTGGCGGTGTCGATCGGAAGCGCCCCGCTCGCGCCCGCGACGTTGAAGAAGCTGCAGGACCGCATGCCGCAGGCGTCGGTCATCAACTCCTACGGGCTCACCGAGGCCGGACCCGCGTTCATCACCATGCCGGCGGAGGAGGCCGACAGGCGCGTCGGGTCGGTCGGCAAGCCCAACCCGCCGATGGAGGTCCGGGTCGTCGATCCCGACACCGACGAGGTGCGGCCCGCGAACGAGGTCGGCGAGCTGCTCGTTCGGCTGCCCGGCAAGCGCCGCGAGTATTACAAGGACGACGGTGCCAACGCGTCGACGTGGACGCCCGACGGTTGGCTACGCACCGGCGACCTCGCCTACCTCGACGCCGATGGCTTCGTCTACATCTCGGGCCGCATCAAGGACATGATCATCCGCGGCGGGAACAACATCTACGCGACCGACGTCGAGGCGGTGATCCTCGAGCACGCCGACGTGCAGGAGGCCGCGGTCGTCGGCGTTCCCCATCAAGTCCTCGGCGAGGATGTCGGCGCGTTCGTGGTCTGCAAGCCCGGCGCGTCGTTGTCGACCGATGCGCTGCAGTCGTTCTGCGCCGAGCGTCTCGCCGACTACAAACGCCCCCGCCACCTCTGGTTCGTCGAGGAGCTCCCGCGCAACGCCACCGGCAAGGTGATGAAGCACAAGCTTCGGGAGCAGGCCGCGCAAAGATAGGGGCTACCATCAGCTGCATCACAGGGAGGCGCATCGGGCGCGTACTGCCGCCGCGCCACCGACTATCAGCCGGGGCAGCGATCGGCATCGAGCCTGCCGTCGATGCGAAAGAGCCAAGCCTTCCCCTTGCCTGCGGAGGCCTGCAGCAGCTCGGTCGCTGCCGGATCGGAGCGTGTCCATATTGCCTCTAACGCCGGTTGCTTCGTCGCAAAGGGGTAGCCCGGCGTCGCCGCGACAACGTAGTTGTATCGGCCCTCGTTGACGGCACGGCGCCAGGATCTGCAGTCCGTTATACGCGCGGACGTGCCGTCCGAGTTGCGAGTCGCGACATATTGCACGTAGTTCGAAAGAGACGAGCCGTACAGCGGGTACTGGAGAGCCAAGCCTACGATTCCGATCCGCGCGTCGTGAATGTCGCGGGCCCACCGATCGATTGCAAGCAAAGGAGGACCTGCGTAGCGGTCACGCAGGTAAACACGCTCGAGCATGTATGCGCCGGCAAGAACCGCAACAATGGTTATGCAGGCAATCGGCACCAGGTGAGTCTTGGTTGCCCACCAGCGCGTCGCGCGTGACCGCAAGGTACGCGCCGCGCTCGCGACGGTGAATGCGCCGATACCAATGAGCACGCCCCATACGCGGGGCGAGGAACCGCGCGTTGATCCCGCGATCGGGGTCTTGCCATTGCTCCATAGGTTCCCGCTGAACTGTGTCGCGAAGAGGATGCACACGTACACCGCGAGGAATACGAACACGCCGCGTCGTCCGAACCGAGTCGCAGTGACTGGGAGGACCACCGAGCCGACCGCGAGTGCCAAGGCGGCGTAGCGGACGTTCACCGTGAATTGAAACAGTGGCGAGCGCGGGTCGCCAAGGATCTGTGGACTGACGAGATAGGCAATGAAGCTGGCGATGCCGACCAGAGCAATCATGCGCACCCAACGTCCAGAGGCGAGGAACGCCGTGAGCAGACACCCGGCTGCGGAAGCAAGGAACACCACCCACCACGCGGGACCGAACGCTTCCCTGAGGCCGGGCAGGAATTGAACCCGCCAGACGCGGCCGTCGAACAGGTAATGAACAACGGCGGAGGTGTCCGGCGACGCCACGCTTGGCAATCGCACTGGCCCAAACCCCAGGCGTAACGACGGAAGCGGGTTCCCGACCCTGAACAGGTTCCGGAGGTACCAGTAGCCGCCGGTCGCGGCGACGATGCTCAGCCACAACGCGGCGCGTCGTAGGCGTTCGCCGCGTGCGCACAACGCGATCACACCGATGGTCAACGCCGCGACAGGTGGAATGAGCGTGAACTTTGTTCCGAGCGCGAGCCCGGCTGCCATCGCCGCGCATGCGAGTGCCGCGGGTCGCAGTGAGTGCCGAGCATCTGCTGGTCTGCAGTTGAGGAGGATGGCGATTGCGGCGAGGAACAACGCGATGCCGACGATGTCGTTGAGGGCAGAACCCCCATCGTCCAGCACGAGCTCCGGCGCAGCCAGCACGACCGCGGCCCCCGTGAGGCTGAGCGGCGCAACGCCAAACGGCCGACCGATGCACCATGCGGCCAACAACGCCAGCGAGAGCCAGCCGAGGTTCAGCAACGGAGACAGCGTGTCATTGCCCAAGAACACCATTCCGAGCGCATGGACGAGCTCCGACGACGCCGGAAAGAAGGCGATGTACGACCCTCCGTCGACGAAGTGCAGCCGTGAAGTCCATCCCGTCTGCACGAAGCGGGCCGCGAAAGGCAGGTGGTACCAGAGCGTGTCCGCTGTGGTCACCATGCCGCGTTGCAGCGAGTCCACGGCACGCATGCTCCATTCGGCGGCGACGACTGATACCGCGCCGATTGCAACGAAACGTGTCCAGCGGCCGCCCTGGCCGGGCGCCGGCGGCGCGGTGACGACGCTCGCACCCAGACGGGGCCACGCGTTCGAGCGCGACTCTAGGGCGATGCCGCGCCAGGCAATGAACCCGCCGCCGGCGAGTGCGATGACGATCGGCACCAACCGAAAGAGACCGACGGTTCCGAGGCATTGCGACACGACGATCACAAACGCGAGGCCGATGATCACCTCGGCGAGAAGTGCGGGTGGTCCGGCGAGTTCCGGAAGGTGCCGCCTTCGACACTGCCGCGCGCCGAGCGCCACGGGCACAACCGCCGCAACGGCGCAGGCGACGCCGATCAGAGACCGCACGAAGCCTGCCGCATGTCGGCAAGATGCCGATACGTCATTCTGACGTCGAGCCGAAGCGCAGCCGCTTCGCCCGGCCGTCGGCGATCGTCTCGTCCGAGTGGGGTCGAGGCGTCTTAGGCCGCACCGCGTCTCCCGCGGGTCTGCGTCTTGCGAACGAGTTGCATGCCCAAACGCTATTCGCCCAGCGCGCTCCGGAGCACCTCGACGACGCGTTCGACGTCGCACCATGACGCTCTGCGCGGACGGGCGATGTCCGCGCCGTGCCGACATTTGGCGATTACGCTTGGCGAGCGGGCATGATGCCCGCGTGCCTGATCCGGGTGAGCAGCCACCGCAGCTCGTCGTAATTGACCCGGGCATCGCGCGCGCGCGTCGCGAGCGGCGAGAGGATCATAAGCGTGTGCGCGTGTCGTTTCGCGGTGATGCATGGCGAGAACGACGGCCGACGTGGGTCGTGCTTGTCCCGACACTGATCCTGGCGCTCTGGGCGGCGTGGTGGGTTATCAACGCGACCCGTGACTTCACCTCTGAGATTCAGGGGGACAGCGCGGTGTATCTGAGTACTGCGCAGGGCCTGCGGAACCACGGGCTACCGACGGTTGCGTTCAACCTGCCCTGGGATGGCTTTACCCCCAAGCAGGCGGTCGCGTTCGATGGCCGGGTCCCGGCGACCGTTTATCCGCCGGGCTATCCGGCCGCGCTGGCCGTCACCTCTGTGGTTGCCGGCAGTGTTCGGAGCGCGGCCCGCGCACTCGACGTTGTCCTGATCGTCGCGAACCTGTTGTTGATCGCGTGGCTGACCGCCCGGATGACCGCGAACAGATC
>JAUZEM010000236.1 GCA_030839005.1 Actinomycetota bacterium
ATTGTGCATCACGAGCCCTGGTCCGCGCTCAACCTCTCGAGATCTACCTGCGTCGCCGAGGTGCCCCTCGCCATGGTGAGGACGCGTCTCGTCTGGAACACTTACCGCATGACCGACTTCGAAGGCACCGACCTGCGGGGCGCGCAATTCCGCGAGGTCGATCTCACCGACGCGCGAGTTGAGGGTGCGAACCTGACGAACGTGAGGATGTCCGACGTGTGGTTGGTGAACGTCGACATCGACGGGATGTTCAACGGCGTGAGGATCAATGGGGTCGACGTCACGGCGTACGTGAGTGCCGAGCTCGCTCGCATCGATCCGGAACGGGCGCTCATGGAGCCCACGGATCCCGAAGGGATGCGCGCGGCGTGGAGCGCGGTCTCCTCTCGGTGGGACGCAACCATCGAGCGTGCGCAACAGCTCCCGGAGAAAACGCTGCACGCGTCAGTCGACGGCGAATTTTCGTTCGTGCAAACGCTTCGCCACTTGGTGTTCGCAACGGACAAGTGGTTCACCGCGCCGATCCTCGGCGGCGAGTTCGACCCGATCGGCTTGCCGAACACCGGGAGTCTCGATTTCCCGTGGCCCGGTATCGATCGCGACGCCGATCCGTCGTTCGCCGACACGCTGGCCGTGCGTCGCGATCGCGTCGCTCGCTTTGCGAAGTATCTCGCCGATCTCGAGCCGGCCGACCTCAGCCGATCCCACGAGGTGCTCGAAAACGGCAACGCGCCGGTCCAAGCCTGCTTGCATGTCGTCTTCGAGGAGGAGATGGCGCACCGCGGCTACGCGACGCGCGACCTCGATGCGCTGGAGCGCGCGTAGCGCCAGAATTCGCCCAGCGGCGTCGACCGTGGCAAGTTGGAGATCTGGATTTCGTCGATGTGGGTCAACGAGAGGAGCAAGAGATGGGTTTGCTGATAGGTGACACGGCTCCGGACTTCGAGGCCGACACCACTGAAGGCAAAATCAAGTTCCACGACTGGATCGGCGACTCGTGGGCGGTGCTGTTCTCGCACCCCAAGGACTTCACCCCGATCTGCACCACCGAGCTCGGCTACGTGGCCAAGATCAAGCCCGAGTTCGATCGCCGCGGCGTCAAGGTCATCGGCCTTTCCGTCGACGCCACCGGCGACCACGACGCCTGGGCGCGCGACATCGAAGAGACGCAGGGGACGGCACCGAACTTCCCGATGATCGGCGACGCCGACTTCAACGTGTCGAAGCTCTACGGCATGCTGCCGGCGAGCACGTCGGGCGACGCGAAGTCGCGCAAGGCGGCCGACAACCAGACGGTGCGCAACGTGTTCGTGATCGGGCCGGACAAGAAGATCAAGCTGATCCTCGTCTACCCGATGACGACGGGCCGCAACTTCGACGAAGTGCTGCGTGTCATCGACTCGCTGCAGCTCACCGCCAAGCACCGCGTCGCGACGCCGGTCAACTGGAAGCAAGGTGAGGACGTCGTCATCGCCGGTTCCGTATCCAACGACGAGGCGAAGCAGGTCTTCGGCGACTGGAAGGAGCCCAAGCCCTATATCCGCATCGTTCCCCAACCGCGCTGACCACGCGCCCGCACGTCGAGATTCCGATGATCTGTGGGCCCCGCTCGGCCCAAGAAGTAGCAGCGAAGCAGCGATCGTCGTTGCTCACCCGCAGAGCCGGTTGTCCGACGGGTTAGGCGTTATTCGTAACCTCAGCGGTCCGGCCAACGCGACCATTGTCAAGGGCCCCGTCAACGACTTGTTGAACCGCAACGGCCGCGACGGCGGGCTCGAGGGGGGGAGGTAGACGATCGTCGCGTTTCCGCGCGCGAGCGTGATCGATTCGCCATTCCGGAGAACCCGTTCCGTCGGTCCGCGCAGGGAGACGCAGGGGTCGACGCGTACGTGGGTCGTCGTGGCGAGCGCCAATTTGAGCGTCGTCGTCGCAAACTCCGCACGCGTGGGGGACTTCGGCGCGGGAACGCGGCCGGATCGAACGCCGTCGATCAGCCATCCGAGCGTGAGCCCGGGGGCATGAAACGAATCGGGTTGCACCGACCGTGGCAACACCGGAGCAAACGGCACGCGCGGGGCGATCAGGATGTTCTGGCGGGTGATGTTCGACGACTTGTAGCTGTCTCGGAACTCGGCGAGCTTGTGCACGTTGCCGGGAAGTCCGAGGATCGGCAGGACAAGAACGAGTGGAACGAGGATCCGCCAGCGACGAATGATCGCGTCGGCTGCCAGCGCGATCGCGGGCAGCGTCATTGCCGCGACGAGATACACGTACCTGCTGTCGCGTGCGTGCTCCGGGCCGCTGCCCCCGAAGAACAGCAATTGGCCCGCACGGCCGTAGCCCGTAATGCCGAGAAAGATCACCGCGCCGGCGAGCAAGGCAAGTGGCATTGCCGCCCGCGACCGAAACGACGGACCGAGCGCGGCGCGGGCGATCACGAGGCCGGCGATGAGCATGACGGCCAGCGCGAGACCGACACCGGGGAGTTGACCCAACCCGCCAAATGTTGCCCGCAACCCGACGGCGACGAACCGGGCGGCCTCGGAGGCTGTGGGACGCGTGAGCGGGAGCCGCCCTCCTTCGGTCCCGATGGCGGCGAGCCAAACGAGATACAACGCGCCCAGAGGCACCGTGTGCAGCAGCGCGACGCGCCAGCCGCGCCGGGCCAGAACGGCGAGTCCGACCACGACGACCATCGTCACCGCGACTCCCGAAAAGAGCATGCCGGCGAGTCCGGCGAGCAGCCCGAGCCCGTCGCGTCGGTCTGCGGGTCCGTCGTGGTCGGCAAGCAGGAGATGTGCGAGCCCGAACACCAAGGAGCCGATGAAGGTCATGAAGAACCCGACGAGGATGGTGTCTGCGGCGACGCCGAAGAACACGAAGGTGCCGGCGAAGATCGTGGCGATCCAAGGTGCGCATCCGGCGCGCCGCATGACTGCGCGAATCAACGCGACTGCGGTCAGGTGCAGCAGAACGACGAGTAGCTGCCACGGAAAGTAGGTGCGGATGCCGAACGCCCACCAGAACAAGCGGTAGACGAGAACGGGCAGCGTCGACCAGTGGTCTCCGTGCGGAAGAAAGAGATCGTGAACGCTGCCGGCGGTTCGTTGCGACAGCAGATCCCAATCGTCGAACGTGAACCAACCGCCGCGCCCCCACCACAACAGCAATGGAAGCGCGATCGCCTCGACGGCGACGAACCCGGCGAGCGCCGCACGGGCGTCGGCACGCGCGGGTTGCGGCGGGGCGTCGGCTGTCGGAGCTGCTTCGCGGAACGTGTGGCCCGGCCCATCCATCGCAACATCCTCACCCATCCGAGCCGAGGCGCGGCGGTTCCTCATCCGGCGGGAAGCCGGTCGAACGTTGCAAATAAGGCGTCTGCCCGATGCGGAGACAGGGTCCTTAGCCCGATCCTGAACCTGTACCAACAGGCAGGAGGGGCGTCATGATCGACAACCCCGAGATCATGCGACAACTGGTCAACGGTCGGCTCGACCAACGGCAGCACGAGGCGGCGACCCGCCGGCTCGTGCGGCTCACGCGGCGTCGGCACCACGATCGCGTCCGGATGGGGCGAACAGCCTGGTTCGACCGGCGTCGCCGGACGGCTCGCGTTCCGGGGCCCGCGGCTGCTTGACCCTTGAACGCGTCCGAATCCGGCTGCGAGTCGGAACGAGGCTGGACCAAACTGAGTACCGTGCCGACTCGCGTCTCGAGCTCCCGGTTCGTTGGCCGCCGTGCCGAGCTGACGCGGCTCGAGGAGTGCTGGAAGGCGGCCGTTGCCGACGAGCGCGCCGCGACCGTGCTCGTCGGCGGCGAGGCGGGCGTCGGCAAGTCGCGGCTCGTGGGCGAGCTCATCGCTCGCATCCCCGAGCCGTCATTGGTGCTCGTCGGCCAATGCTTCGATCTCGTCGACCGTGCGTTGCCGTTCGGTCCGATTGTGCAGGCCTTACGCACCCTGCATCGCACGCTCGACGACGCTGCGCTCGACGCGGTGGTCGGGCCGGGGCGCGACGAGCTCGCCGCGTTACTCCCCGAGACGCATACGCCGGCGCGTGAGGGCATTGTCGCCGGCGCACTGTTCGAACAGCTGCTCGGGCTGTTCGAACGATTGACCGAGCGCGTACCGACGTTGCTCGTGCTCGAAGATCTGCATTGGGCCGACCGCTCGACGCGAGAGTTGTTCGGGTATCTCGCTCGCAGCCTTCGTACGGCATCGATGGTGCTCGTGGGTACGTACCGATCCGACGACCTCCACCGCCGTCATCCTCTGCGCGGCCTGCTCGCAGAGCTCGACCGTTCGGGCGCGGTCGAGCGGATCGATCTCGAGCGCTTCGATCGCGACGAGGTACGCGAGCTCATCTCGGCAATCGTCGGGAGTGAGCCGTCGGCGGACCTCGTCGACCGTACGTACCGCCGCTCCGACGGCAACGTCTTCTTCGCCGAGGAGCTCCTCTCGGTCGAAGGCGAGTACGGCGCCTCGATGCCACCGACGGTGCGCGAGATCGTGTTGGCGCGCGTCGACGCGCTGTCCGATGCCGCGCAAAACGTGCTTCGCAGCGCAGCCGTCATCGGACGTACAGCCGACCACCGGCTTCTCGAGGCCGTAGCCGGCTTGTCGCACGAGGAGTTGCTCGCGGGAACGCGGGAAGCCGTCGCCCAGTACCTTCTCGTCACCGACGGGGATGCGCTGGAATACCGCTTCCGGCACGCGCTGGTGCGCGAAGCAGTCGAGGACGACCTGCTGCCCGGCGACCGCGTCGCACTGCACACACGCGTCGCGGAGGTGCTCGCCGAGCAACCCGATTGGTTCGACGGCGGCGCCGCGCAGCTCTTCGCCGAGCTGGCCTGTCATTGGGACGCGGCGCGCGACGCACCACGCGCGCTCGTTGCCGCCCTCGACGCGGCTCGCGCCGCCGAGCGGATCTACGCGTACGGGGATGCCCTCGAACACGCCGAGCTGGTCCTCGCCTTGTGGGCGCAGGTTCCCGATGTCGAGGAACTGACCGGGATGCGTCACGTCGACATGGTGAGATGGGCGGCCACGCAGGCCGAGATGTCCGGCAGCACTGACCGAGCCCTCGACTACATCCGATCGGCGATCGGCGAAGTCGATCCGGTCGACGACCCGGTCACCGCCGGATTGTTGCACGAACGCTTCGGTCGCTACCTCTGGATGCTGTCGCGATCGTGGTCCGACATCCTCGACCATTGCCGCGAGGCAGTGCGTCTCGTACCGGCCGAGCCCAGCCCGGCGCGGGCGAAGGTGCTCGCCACACTCGGTCAGCAGCTGATGCTCGCGGCCCGAAATGACGAGGCGATCTCGGTGTGCGAGCAAGCGATCGCGGTCGCACAAGAGGTCGGCGACCCCGTCATCGAGGGGCACGCGCGGAACTCGCTCGGAGCGACGCTCGGCGGCATCGGAAGGATGGACGAGGGACTGGCCGAACTTCACCGCGCCCGTGAGCTCGCGCTCGAGACGGAATCGTGGGAGGACGTCGCGCGCGCCGCGGTCAACGAGGGTGGCGCGCTCCAAACGATGGCGCGCGACGAGGAAGCATTGGCGATCTCGCTCGAAGGCGCAGAGATCGCGCGCGCCCACGGGCTCGACCGCGCCTACGGCTCCTTCTTGCGTTTGAACGCAGGCGAGGCGCTGCGTGTGCTCGGTCGATGGGACGAGGCGGACGAGCAACTGCGCGAGGTGGAAGGGACCGATCCGATCGGGATGGACGCCTGGCGTCTCGCGGACCAGCGATGCCTATTGGCAGTGGGTCGCGCGCAGTTCGAGACGGCGCGCGCGGAAGCGGAGCGGGTGGAACAGTTGATCAGTCCGGCCGGAGCCGTTCGCGACCACCTTACGATCGAGCACGCGTGGATCGCGATCGCGGGCTGGAGCGGCGACGAGGCGGGCGCGTTGGCGCGCGCGGTCGACGCGATGCGCACGCCGGTCGAAGAACTCAGCCTGTGCTCCGACGTCAGCATCGAGGTCATCGTCGAAGGCCTCGCGGCCGGCGGGACGGTAGCGTCGCGAACGCGAGAGCCCGATGCTCGCGCGACGTATCTTCGGCAGGTAGCAGAGCTGGGCGGTCAGCTCGACCAATGGGTCGCGACCGGTCGGTGGGGTGGCGGTCGCCCCGGTGCTCTCGACGCGCTCGATGCCCATGTCACGGCGGAGATTGCCCGCGCCGCGGGCGACGACGACGGCCCGAGGTGGCTCGCCGTCGCCGAGCTGTGGGCGAGTCACGGCATGCGACCGCGCGAGGCGTACGCGCGTTTCCGGGCGGCCGAAGCATTCGTGCGCGGCGACGACAGAGATGCCGCCGCGGCGAGTGCTCGCGACGCCTACGCGCGGGCGCGTGAAATCGGTTGGGTGGGTGTACGCGACGCGATCGCGAGCCTGGCGCGGCGGGCTCGCTTGGATCTGGGCACCGCGAGCGATGCGGTCGCCTCGCCTGCGGATCGTTACGGCCTCACGGCTCGAGAGCTCGACGTGGTCGCGCTGGTTGCCGAAGGTCGCA